>NZ_JAIJHU010000123.1:0-2142 GCF_022723415.1 Barnesiella sp.
GTATTTATCACCAAATTTGCCAATGTTTATATCACCCATGAAATACATTTCACTTTCCGTAAAACCACTAAAAGTACCATTTTTTATAGCCTCTTCTTCGTTTTCAAAACGATTCATTAGCTCGTCAAATCTTTTTCTGTCCTCTTCAGTAAATCCTCTTATTTCATCCGATTCTTCCACATTCCAAGTTATGCAATTCAAAGCACCTCCTTGCTTGATTATTTCTTCGCAATTAAATTGGTGGATGTCACAGGATGGATAATAGCCTTGTATCTGCTTGAGGGCTTGGTCATCTTCTTCGATGTTGATTGCAGGTAAGATGATAGTATTTCCAACTTGCAAAAAATTGATATACGCCCAATTACGCTTGTCTGGCTTTTTTACATCATAATGCAACATCTCTACATGAACATGTTTGCTCAGTCTTCTTTCTACTTCTGTAGCAAAGTCTTTGTCGTAATCCACGTAATTTGTCAGGAGAACATTTTCAGAATCAATGGGTCTGACAATTCCATCCGCATGTCCGTATTTCTCGCACTTATCCCAAGGAATCATAATGACCTTGCATTGGAATAGGTTCTCGAGTTCCGTATGTATCTCTGATGGATTGTAGTTCGGATTCTCGTGGTATACTTTTTCTGTCATGATGACGAAATCGGCTCCCTTTACTACATTGCCGCCATCTATAACTAAGTCCGTCTTCTTGCTTGGAAAAAGATACATCGACTTACACGCTTTGTCAGGATTTGTAATGTATTTTTTATCTGACTCTCTTTTGGTAAGATAGTCAGGGTAATAGCGATATTGCACGAATTCATCTGTTTCTATCTGGATAGGCATATAGTCGCGGCACCAAATGTCGGCAGTGTTTCCGATAAATCTCCACTTAATATCATTCTCGTTCAAGCAAGCTGTGAACTTGTCGAAGAATTTGGGATAGCTTTTCTTCAACCATGTGGAAAGAAAAACAACATATGTTCTGTCATCTGTAATCATATTGTAAATCTATAGTTTGCTGTTAAGTACTTATTAAATTCTATAACTAATTCATCTTGTGTGCTACCAGAATCGTTGTCGCAATAATTGTTGGCTAAAATTGAGGCAACTTTATCTTTTGTCGTTTTTGAGGCAGACTTTAAGTTTACCCGATGGCTGCTTTTGATATGAGATATGTCATTGTGTTTTTCCAAAATTATTCTTGGAAAGTCGTCGGGATTGCCAAATGCATCAAACTTGTCGAAGAGTTCTTCGCAAACTTTCATAGGTCCGTTTAGTTTGTACTTCTCTTCTTGATGGTCTGAAAAACAGTCTATATGCTTTATGCCACGGATAAGTATGCCACCAAAAGCGGAATCACTTGTCAAACACGGCATCAGTTTACCAGTTGAAGCCTTTTCTCTCATGGGCACATTGCTTTCAAAAGAAAGGTCTACACCGCTTGAGTGAAAGAACCATTCTCCTGCTTTGCTATTGCGTGGATAGGTTATAATATCTTGATGGGTAGGGCAATAGAAGTAAAATTCGATGTCTGTTAGTCTGTACTTCTTATTGCCTTTCAGAATAGCTACATCGTGAAGAAGAATACTTGCCAAATGTTGAAACTTCTTTTCGATACAGTTGCCATCTAATAGCCATTTTTGCTGTAACAGATTTCTTAAATCATTTATGCTATTTGTTTCTTTCATGCTTATTATTTAATTTGAAGTTTGTCTGAAAACTTTTTTATTGTTAATAGTACGGCTATTCTATCACCTCCCAGAAACTCTCCGGCAGGCTGATGTTCTTCATCTCCTTTGCGCTCTCGAACAAAGGGGCGATGTCTTCAGCCTCAAAGCCGGCGATGCCGCAACCTATTGGGGTTACCAGAAAATGTAGCTCGGGATGCTGATGGGCAAAGATAATGAATAGCTCCACGTATGGACGGATAGTTTCCACGCCGCCCTGCATCGTAGGAATGGCATAACTCTGACCTTGCAGTCCCACACCCTTGCCCATGACAGCACCGAAGTGAAGGCAGGCAATACGTGCAGCACCACCGCCATGCATGCCAGCCAGATTGCTGCCAAAAACAAATATTTCGTTCTCTTTCAAAGAATCAATCCAGCGAGGAGTGATTCTTCCCTTCTTCATATCTTCCATATT
>NZ_JAIJHU010000014.1:0-58617 GCF_022723415.1 Barnesiella sp.
GCTGTGCCGCGGCACAGCTCCCTTTTCCTGTATAGAGGAAATTGTTATTTCAATCCCCGATTGCGAAGCAGGGCATCGGGATTAGGCTCTGCTCCACGGAATTGGCGATAAAGTTTCATGGGGTCTTCGCTCCCGCCTTTTTCGAGAATGTTTTCACGGAATGCTTTGGCTGTCGCAGGGTCGAAGATACCGTGTTCTTTGAATGCGTCGAAAGCATCGGCATCGAGAACTTCGGCCCAGATGTAGCTGTAATATCCTGCACAGTAATCGTTGGTGAAGATGTGCGAGAAGTAGGTGCTACGGTAGCGATAGGTGATTTCGTCGATGAGTCCGACGGATTGCGCTACTTCTTTTTCGAATTGGCGCACATCGTATTCTTCAACTTCGTCTATTTCGTGCCAACGCATGTCGAGGATAGCCGCAGCTAAAAATTCGGTGGTGGCGAATCCTTGATTGAATTTAGAGGCTGCCTCCATTTTGGCGATTAACGAGTCGGGAATGACTTCGCCGGTTTGATAATGTTTGGCATATAATTTCAAGACTTCGGGGTGCGTTGCCCAGTGTTCGTTGATTTGCGACGGTAGCTCTACGAAATCGCGTGCGACACTGGTCCCGCTTACCGAGGGGTAGTGGCAACGGGTGAGCATGCCGTGCAGGGCATGTCCGAATTCGTGGAAAAGAGTTTGCACTTCGTCGATGGTAAGCAAAGAGGGAGTATCGGCGGTAGGTTTGGTGAAGTTTGCCACGTTGTAAACGATGGGGCGTACTTCTTTACCGTCTTGTACATAGGCTTCACGGAAGTTGTACATCCAAGCTCCGGCACGTTTCCCGGCACGGGGGAAGTAATCGGTATAGAATACGGCCAAATGTTTGCCGTCGGCATCTTTCACTTCGAATGCGCGGACATCGGGGTGATAGACCGGCATATCTTTCAATTCGGTGATAGTGATTCCGTATAATTTATTGGCAACCATGAACGCACCTTCACGTACGTTGTCGAGGCTGAAATAGGGTTTCAGTTCGTCTTCGTTCAAATCGTATTTGGCTTTGCGTACTTTTTCGGCATAGTACCACCAATCCCACGGGGCGAGTTTGAAACCGCCGCCTTCGGCGTCGATGATCTTTTGCATGTCGGCTACTTCTTCTTTTGCACGAGGTATCGCATAGGTCCATACCCGATTGATGAGATCGTTGACGTTCGCATCGGTTTTTGCCATGCGATCGTCGAGGGCAAAGTCGGCGTAGGTATTGAATCCCAGTAAATTGGCCTTCTTTAAACGGAGGTTGACCATTTTCGATACGATTTCTTTATTGTCGAATTCGTTGTCGTTGTCGGCTTTGTTGATATAGGCTTTATAAACTTTTTTGCGCAGATTGCGGTTGTCGGCGTATTGCAGGAATGGGATGCGGCTGGGCGCATCGAGGGTAAATACCCATTTACCGGCTTTGTTGCGAGCAGCCGCTTCATCGGCAGCTGCCGTGACTACTGCCTCGGGCAAGCCTGCGAGGTCGGTTTCATTGTCGATAACCAGTTCAAAAGCGTTTGATTCGGCTAAGGCATTGTCTCCGTATTGTATGGAAAGCATAGCTAATTCTTTGTTAATCTCGCGAAGCGTGGCTTTATCTTCTTCGGAGAGAAGAGCTCCCGCACGAACAAAGTCTTTGTAGTGGTTTTCGAGAACTTTCATCTGTTCGGTGTCGAGGTTCTCTTTATCCCGATTCTCGTATACCGTTTTAATTCGGGCGAAAAGTTCTCCGTTGAGCGAGATGTTGTCGTAATGCTCGGTCAGTTTGGGCGAAATCTCTTTGGCGATGGCTTGGAGTTCGTCGTTCGTTTCCGCCTCGGTCAAACTGCTGAATATCAGATTGACCTGAGTCAGTTGCATACCGCTGAATTCGAGCGGTTCGATGGTGTTTTTGAATGTAGGAGTCTCGGGGTTGGCAATGATTGCGGCAATTTCGGCATCGTGCTGACGGATGCCTTCTTCAAAAGCCGGCATGTAGTGCTCGGGTTTTATTTGTTCGAACGGCGGAACCCCGAAAGGAGTGCTGAACTCGCTAAGCAGCGGATTCTCTTTTTGATTGCAAGAGATCATCATAAGACAAGTTAACGATGTTACTAAAAGTTTTTTCATGAGGTATAATATTACTGTGTTAATGATTTTCGGAATTTTCCCATACAAACCTTGTGACAAGGGGATAATGATCTGAACTTTTATGTCGTTGGCGGACAAGCCATCGGGCTTCCATATTGCCTTTGTATAGGATATGGTCGATGCGGAACCAGAAGCGATTGGCGTGATATGTGATTCCCGGTCCTAATCCCAATTCGTTGTAAGCGTCGCGAAAACCTATACTGTGGAACTTTCGGACGGAATAGGACAAGGGTGAGTCGTTGAAGTCGCCGCAGACGATGATATTACCGGGAATGTTTTGTATTTTCTCGGCTGTTAGGTCGGCTTGGCGATTTCGAATCTCGGCTGCGTTCATGAGTTTGGACAACAAGTGTTTCTTTATTTCGTCCAGTCGGTCGGTATTGGGGTGTGCCGTGATTTCATGATATAGTTCTTTGTCGGTTTGAGTCAATCCAATAGATTCCATGTGTTGGTTGACAACGGTGACTGTATGGTCTTCTATCTTTACCCGGTAAATGGCGATGGCGCTCGACTCGGAATATACCGTATCGAACAACAATGTCGCCGGGTATTTCGACAGGAAATTCATACCGTGGGTCGTAGGAATGCGGTAGGGATACAGCGTGTTTACACTGTCTATTTGTTCCCCGGTGATTTTCAATCCCGGATTCGGAGCGATCAGACCCGGACTTTCCTGCAAGCAAACGAGATCGGCATTTTGCGAGAGGATAAAGGAAAGGGTCCGGTTTTGCCGGGTATCTGTTCCTTCATAATCGAGGAAGAAGTAGGCATTATAAGTCATCAGGGAAAAACCGGGTTGGCTGTTGTCTATCGGCTGAGGTTTATGTACCGGACAGTATCGGGCTATTCCTCCCCAAGAGATGACCAGTGCGGCGAGCGGAACCCATATATAACGGGGATTATAGGCGAGCCATATAAAAAAGAACGCTATGCAGGCAAACAGATTCAGCGGAAATAAGAGTTCGACCAGTATGCCTATGCGGGAGGGAAAGTATGCCGAGTAGGAGCCGATGACGAGCAAAAGCCCCCATAGCAGATTGAGCAGCAATAATATGACTTTGACGACATGTTTCATTACCACGTTATTTTTTCCCGGCTTCGAACAGTCTTTTCTTTTCTTCGGCAGAGAGCGAGGTATACCCCGATTTTTTTATTTTGTCGAGAATCGAATCGATTTCGTCGTTTTCTTTCTTTTTGCGGGCTCGGTATTCCATATCGGTCTCGGGCCGGGAAGAGGATCGGTTCGAAGGTCGTGACACTTTGATTTTCGGGCGGGGTTTGAATCCCGTTACGATTTTGTCGATGAGTTTGTTGACAGGCGCCGTCAAATCTTTCCCTTTTTCCCATCGCACAATAAACCAGTAACCGAGGAGGGCTCCTCCGAGGTGAGCGATGTGCCCTCCTCCGTTGGCCGATGTGACACTCAATAAGTCAATGACGATAGTAACCAGTGCGATGTATTTCAAAGATATAGCTCCGAGAAAAAGCAGGTTGACTTTGTAGTCGGGCATTCGGAATGCCGTGGCTACGACAATGGCGATTATCGAGGCAGAGGCTCCGCACATCAATCCCTCTTTGCCATCGAAATAGGGAAACAAATTGTACGAAAGCAGATATAATAAACCACCGGCTATACCTCCTAAAAGATATAGCCCTACCATTTGTTTTTCACTGAACGACATGAGAAATATTTGCCCGAACCAATATAGCCAAAGCATGTTGAACAGAATGTGCCATACATCGTAATGGACGAACATGTATGTGAGCAGAGTCCACGGATGGGTGATGAACTCATAGGGTATCGATGGCATTTCGATGAAGGGCAGTATGACATATCCGTCGATATTGAACAGCATCAAAACGACCCATGTGAGTCTCAGTAGCAGAAAGATCGCTACGTTGATATAGATGAGTTTCAGCAATACGGAGCCTTGCCGGAATTGCTGTTTCAGTTTGTCAATAATAGAATCCGCCACCGCCTATTCCTTTCTTTTTCCAATAACGAATCAAGAAGAAGCCGAAGAGCATGCCGCCTAAATGTGCAAAGTGAGCCACGCTGCTCATGCTTCCGCTGACACCGAAGAATAATTCGAGTAACCCGTAAAAGATGACAAAGTATTTTGCCTTGATGGGAATGGGTATGAATATGATGAACAACGGAGCATTCGGAAATAACATGCCGAAAGCCAATAAAATACCGAATGCTGCGCCAGAAGCTCCTACGGTTATAAAGTTGTTGAGTAGTTGGGGCGTTTGTTCCCAACCGTACAATGCTACGGTTTCCGATATGGCTGAACGTAGTTCGAAGTACCATGCCGCTTCTTGCACCAATGCCGCTCCCATTCCTGTGGTAATGTAGTAGAATAGAAAACGTTTCCCTCCCCATACGGCTTCGAGAGTTCTACCGAACATGAAAACGGAGAACATATTGAAGAAAATATGTTCTATTCCGCTGGTGTCGTGTAAAAACATGTAGGTAATCAATTGCACGACATTGAAATCGTCGGCTGCAAAATAGTGTAACCCCAGCCAATAGTTCAAATTTATTCCGGCAATTTTAGGTAGAGTTAAAGCTGCCAGCCACACGATGAAGTTAACGATAATCAAGTTGAGTGTCACCGGTGGTATAGATCCCAAAAATGACCTGTTTTGCATATATTAAATGTACTTATCTTACAAAGTGTAAACCATTCATTCCAAGCAGAGTAAATGTATTATACTCTGATTGTGCGGACAAAAGTAATGATTTTTCGAGTATTTAGTCAAATATAGCTTGCTTATATTATAAAATCGAGGCTTTTATTATATTTTTTTACTTTATTGTTTGCAGTATTTCATTTTAATCTTTACATTTGCGGTGCTGCTCTTCATGGAGAATTATTTACTTAACTTTAAATTATACGCGTTATGAACAAAACTGAACTTATCAATGCCATGGCAGAAAAAGCCGGTTTGAGCAAAGTTGATGCTAAAAAAGCATTGGATGCTTTCGTAGAAGCTGTTTCTGAATCTCTTGTTAAGGGTGACAAAGTGGCCCTTATCGGTTTCGGAACTTTCGGTGTTACTGAAAAAGCAGCTCGTACGGGTATCAACCCTGCAACCAAACAAAAAATCACTATCGCTGCTAAGAAAGTGGTTAAATTCAAAGCCGGTGCAGAATTGGCAGACAAAGTAAAATAAGCATTTATTTTATTATGGCATAGAAAAGGAAAGGCTGGGAAGGTCTCTCCTTTTTTTATTTATATTCCTCGACAGTCGTTTATAGCTCGGTCGATAGGTAGGGGGAATGGATCAGTCGATAATTGATGGGTATATCGATTCCGTAGGAAATCAGAGGGTATTGTCCTTTTATACCTCTACTCCCTCCATCAAAAATTATGTAATCTTTTCAACCCCCTTGCCCTGCGGGCACTCCCCCTCTATTTCCTTACAGAAACACCCCATAATGCTACGGGGCACGGCAGGGGGAGAGGTTATATAAATATTCCATTTTTTCTAACACTAATCAAAAATCTCTAAGATATTATTCTTAACCCCTCTCATCGTCGCTATCGCTCCTCTGTTTCTCCCCTATATTTTGCTGTGCAAAACACAGGGGAGAAGTGTGAATACCTTCGATAACGGGAACAGAGTGATGCATCTCCCTCTCCTCCTTGCCGTGCCCCGTAGCATTATGGGGTGTTTCCGAATAAACATCGGGGGAGAGTCCAGAGAACGAAGGGGTTAATACAAACAAAAACTTTACTCTCAAATATCCCGTTTTTATCGGGTGGTGAAAGCACAAGGAAATAGAAGGGAAGTACCCGCAGGGTGAAGGGGTTAAACTCCACAATCAAAGATTATGTAATCTTTTCGACCTTTCTCCGAAAAGACTGGAATGAGGTTGTCTGCGAAGATTTTATCGCTAAAATCCATGTCTATTCCACGGATTTTTTACTGAATCTTAGAAGCTGTTTTAAATTTATTCCGAGACAGGGGCTCAATATGGCCGGAACATACCTGCTTGCAATGATAATATTATTTCTCAATAAATTTAAAACAACTTCTTAATTATCAAAGGTTTATTTTCTTTTTGCGGTTACGGTGAGTCCACCGTTTTTTATAAGTGATAAGCTGTCTGAAAATTTTTTCGAGTCCTAATATCTCGGAGTGGTTGAGCATGTCGTGGGACAGCGGTTCCATGAAAGAGACGGGTGTCGGTTCTGCTGTGCCGAATTGTTCGGGATAGAGGACTATTAGATTGTTGTTGGCGAAATATTTGGAGAGGAAAGAAGGAATATTGTCGGCTTCGGAATTGAACGAAACCGATGTGGGGCGCGCACTGACAACGATAAATAGGTCGTCGTCGAGTACAACATTGGCAAGAAGCAGAATATCGTCCCAGCTTTCCAAAATTTCAAATTCGTTTCTGATGTTGTATCTTCCGGCTCGTAATCGGGCTTTCAAATAGGGAATGGTTTCGGCGTAAGCATAGAATATAGCACGGCAACCTATTTGTTTCGCCATGTTCGCCACTCGGTCTATCCACCGGGCGAATCCTGTTTCGTATTCAGCCTTGCGGGGAACGGCTATGACGATACGGGTAACCGTGTTTATGGGATTGACACATTTCGAAATGAGTATCATTTTATTCGTGCTTTTCAAGAGCGATTCTATTTTTGCGCCGAAAAACGTGTCAACGATATTTGCTTTGTGATGTAATCCGAGTACGACCTCCGTTATATTTTTTTCTTTCATGGTGTGGATAATCCCGCTGGTTATGTTCATGTCGTATCGGGCGATCGGGATTAATTTCGTATCGGCGGAAGATGCTACTTTCCCCGCATATTCGAGAACGGCTTGTGAGAGGAAGTTGCTTTTTTTATCGTCGTCGGTTACATGCAAAGCGTAAAGTGCAGATTTCTTTTGCGGAGATTTTAACAAGAGGGCCAGATTGATCAGGTTCTCGATTGTGTCGGGATTAGCCACAGGAATTAATATCTGCTCGTTCTGTATGGGTGACTTGTAACTGGCGGGTTCGTTATTTTGTATTTCGATAACTATGCGCCGGGCGGCCTTTTCGGTAACCAATGTACTGATAATGCAGGTCACTAAAATCATGACGATAGTGCCGTTGAGTATTTCTTCGTTGAAAAGTCCTATGTCGTGACCGATGATGACGGCCGCGAGCGTGGCGGCGGCCTGAGCGTTGCTCAGTCCGAAGATGAGTTGCCGGTCGGATTTCGTCATGTGGCAGGTTTTTTGAGTGAGCCATGCTGCCAACCATTTGCAGATGGTTGCCACTACCGACATGTTTACGGCGACGATGATCGTTTCGGTGCTTTTGAAAATTACTCTCAAATCGATGAGCATGCCTACACCTATGAGAAAATAGGGTATGAACAGGGCGTTGCCTACAAATTCGAGGCGGTTCATCAAGGGGGAAACGTTGGGGATAAAACGGTTCAGAACAATGCCTGCGAAAAATGCTCCCAAGATGGCTTCCAGCCCGATAACTTGCGCCATATAAGATGCCAGGAAGACAAGGGCCAAGATAAATATGAATTGCGTGACATTATCATTGTAGGTCTTGAAAAACCATCGGGTGAGCCGGGGATAAATGTATAGTATGGCTATGCTGTAAATTGTTATGTTCACCGATAGTCTGAGCCAGAAAAATTCGGTCAAGTCGCCTCGTACCATACCAGAAATTACAGCTAAAATAATCAAGGCTCCCAAAACTGTGAAAATGGTTCCGGCGATAGTGATAGGGACGGCTCGGCTACGGGATATTCCATATCTGCTGATAATGGGGTAGGCTATCAGCGTATGCGAGGCGTACATACTTGCCAATAGTATGGAAGTCATTAGGTTGAGATGGAGGGTGTAGTAACTGATCGCGGTTCCTAAAATCATGGGTATGAGAAACGTGTATAGCCCGAATATGATCCCGTCTTTTTTGCTTTTCTTGAAATCATACATGTCGATTTCGAGTCCTGCCAAAAACATGAGGTAAAGGATTCCCACGTTTCCGAAAATTTCAAAACTACTGTCGCGAGCCAATAGATTCAGACCGTTGGGGCCGATGATTACACCTGCTATGATCAGACCGATGATGTGGGGGACACGTATGCGGTTGAGTAATATCGGGGCAAACAAAATAATGACCAGCACGATGAAAAATATCAGCACCGGATTTTCGATAGGTAGAGTCGCGATACCGCTCATAACCCCTGTAATTTAAATGCGAAACTTATAAATGGTGACAAAAATAGAGTGACCCGAGTACGAAAGCAAATTGATTTGTTTCTGCCAAACGTGGAATCTATTTTCGCTTTGTGGCAAAATTAATGATAAAAGTTATTTCTTGCAAGGATTTTCGACCTTCTGTTCAAAATGTGTTACTGATGGCTAAAATACAGCGAGAATGATATAATAATGAGCGTTTTGTTATAGAATTTCATAAATAATTGTATATTTGCGCCAATTTTTAGTATTCTGGAATAATAAGGATTCCTAAGTAGTAATTATAAAAGAAAGAAAATGAAAGTCGCTATTGTGGGCGCCAGTGGCGCTGTCGGACAAGAGTTCCTAAAAGTTTTGGACGAGCGGAATTTCCCGATTGACGAGCTGTTGTTGTTCGGGTCCTCTCGCAGTGCGGGTCGTGAGTACACCTTCCGAGGTAAACAAATTACGGTCAAGGAATTGAAACACAATGACGATTTCAAAGGTGTGGATATAGCTTTCACATCGGCAGGTGCAGGAATTTCTAAGGAATTTGCCGAAACGATTACCCGATACGGTGCTATCATGATCGATAATTCGAGTGCATTCCGCATGGACGAAGATGTTCCTTTGGTTGTTCCAGAAGTGAACGGCGACGATGCATTCGTGCGTCCTCGTGGGATTATCGCAAATCCTAATTGTACTACCATACAAATGGTGGTTGCCCTGAATGCCATAGAGTCACTTTCTCATATCAAGAGAGTGCATGTCGCAACTTATCAGGCGGCGAGCGGAGCCGGTGCATCGGCGATGGCCGAGTTGAGAAAACAATATGAACAGATCGTTGCGGGTGAAACTCCTACGGTAGAGAAATTTTTCTTTCAGTTGGCCTATAATCTGATTCCTCAGGTCGATGTTTTCACCGACAATTTATACACGAAGGAGGAAATGAAAATGTTTCACGAAACCCGTAAGATCATGCATTCCGATATAGCCGTGAGCGCTACTTGCGTGCGAGTGCCGGTGATGAGGGCTCATTCGGAGGCTATCTGGATAGAAACAGAACGACCTGTTTCTGTGTCAGAAGCTCGTGAAGCATTCGCTCATGCGAAAGGTGTAGTCTTGGAAGACGATCCGGAGAACAGGGTGTATCCCATGCCATTGAATAAGGCAGGTAACGATCCTGTGTATGTGGGGCGTGTCCGGTCTGATATTTCTAATCCGAATGGCTTGTCTTTCTGGACTGTGAGCGATCAGATTAAGAAAGGCGCCGCCTTGAATGCCGTTCAGATCGCCGAGTATTTATTGGAGCATTCGAAGTAACAAAGTAGAGAATAGAGACTTCCGTGAGTTTTCGGTTGTGGGCTATATTCGTACTATTTTTTGTTTGTGAATATGGTTTGTGTTTCGGTATAAAACGGAGCAAACTTATTTCTACTTTCGTTTACTATTGTGATTGGTATATAATGAAGAAGGCTGTATAATTTATACAGCCTTCTTCATTTCTGTTTTTTATTGATTAATCGTTCTTGTAGTCTGTGGTGAGACTTTCTTTCCCAAGATAGAAAAGTTTTGCTTTGACAACTGTGGCACTGCAATCGACAGGAGCTTCCCAAAGCGTGGAGGTTGCGGTCGGTTCGCTTCCGTCGGTGGTGTATCTTATTTCAGCCTGCGGAATGGGAGAGTTGGCATATAGTTTTCCTTCGACAATTTTAATTCCGGGCTGTGCCACGCGGAAATTAAAACCGTCGGCAGCCAGACGGGGCAGTTCGATTTCGGCTATCTTGGCGTTGTAAATGGCCCGAGCCTTTTCATATAGAGCCTGTTTATCGTCGTTCGGGACAGGGGACCACTCGGGATAGGCATTCCAGCCGCGTTCTACCAGACCGAAAATTTTGGGGAATACATAGTATTGTACCATATCGAAACTGCCGATGGTCTCGGAGAAAAGTTGCGCCTGTACGCCTTTGATGCGTGGACGCGATTGTTCTGTGAGCTGTATCTTCCCTTTTCCGGCTGTTTTGAGATTGTTCTTTTCTCCTGCCGTATTTTCTCTTGCCGAGCAGTAAATGTTGTAGGGTAATATGTTGAACGATGTAAACTCATTGACGTAACCTCCCCATGTGAGTCCCGGTTCGTCTTTGTGCGGATTATAGGCCAAATCGATGTAAAGGTTGTTGACATTGCAAAGTATTACGTCGTATCCTTCGTTGGCTACGGTGTAAGGAACAACATCGCGTTTGCCGATCGTGCTCCAACAATATACACCGGCGAAGCGGGGAGCTATGCGGGCGTTCATTTCGGGAGAGTGGTGTAGAGCGACTTCTTGCCAGCCCGAAGTTTTCACTCCTTTTTTCGACAGCATTTCCGTGATGTTTTCCAAGAAGTATTCCGATAGCTCGTGGGTATCTTTCATGCCTTTTTCCTCCATGAATTTGTGGCAGAGCGGGGAACCTGTCCAAGACCCTTTGGGTACTTCGTCTCCTCCGATGTGAATCGTTGCCAAAGGTACACCGGCATCTTTGTACATTTTAATGATTTCGTCGCTGACTTTATCCATGAAACGATAGACGGAGGGCAAGGCTACATTCATAATATTGTCGGTATAGGCTTGTGCCGATACATATTTCGATGTGTCGGCCGATTCGGAAAGGAGATATTCCCGGGCTTTTTCCATGTCTTCTCCTTTCAATCGGTTGAATCGAGCTTCCATCGCTTTGATAGCCGCGCGTGCATGTCCCGGCGATTCTATTTCGGGTATGACGGTGATGTGTCGTTTTGCAGCGTATTGCAGTACCTCGATGAAATCTTCTCGGGTATAATATCCGTTTGCCGTGGCTGTGGTATCGTTTGGATTCCAGCCTCCGTAATATACGGGATACAGGCGTTGGCTTTCGTCTTCGGTGAATCCTCGGCGAGACCCTATTGCAGTGAGTTCTTCCAATCCGGGGATTTCTAATCTCCAAGCCTCGTCGTCGCTAAAATGGAAATGAAGCACGTTTATTTTATAAGCGGCGAGTTGGTTTATCAGTTTAAGCAAGTCGGCTTTTTTCGTGAAATTTCGTGCGATGTCGAGCATCATACCCCGATATAACAAGTCGGGATAATCATTGATCGCTATATTTTCGAATTTAGCGGGAATAGTCTGTTTTTTGAGTAATGAGACGAGGGTTTGAGTCCCGTTGAAAATAGCGTGTGGGGTTCCGCCACTGATGGTTATGTAATTGTCTTTTACGTCGAGACGGTAGTGCTCGTCGTTTTTGGCTTGCATGTTTTGGGGGAAATGGCACAGGGCTATAACGGTCTGACCTTTGTCTGTGACGTTGTATCCCATTTCTTTTAGATTTTGAATCAGTAGTTTCGCTTCGTCGGCAAAACCATCTTCGACACTCAAAGATATATCTTTGGATATTATACTTGTGCCTTCTCTCGGAGTTACTTCTTTCAGGGAAGGCAGCATGTCGTAGGTTTGTATCTTATATGTGGTTTCGAGGGCTTGATTGTCGGCGTATACTTTTTCCCCGTCGGGATAAGATGGAGCTATTCTCCCCTGAACCGTCCATTGTTCTTTGCGATCGAACGGTGCGATAGAGAGCGGGATAGAGATTTGTGTACCATTGTTCGTGACAAAAAATGGCGATTTGGGAGTGAATAAAGTTTGAGTAAAAATACCTTGATTCAAATAGCTTATTTTAATCGAGTCGCCGGGAGCCAATGGAGTCCATGATTCTGATGGCGCTATTTTGTAATAACCGGCATTTATCATCTCTATGATTACGGGGGAATCTTCGTTTACTTTTACTTGTCTGGGAGAGAGCTGAGTGTAATATATTTCCCAATCTGATTCCAATGGTTTAGTTGAAGTGTTGGTAATCGTAAACGAGCTTTCGTAAAATCCGGGAGCTGCTCCGTTTTTTACCATTTCCCATTGCAGGGAGACCGGACTTTCCTTTGTGTTGTTGCAAGCACAAAGTGCAGTGACAGTCGATGCGATAAGTAAATGTTTCAAATGTTTCATTTTCATGGTGAGTTATTTAGTGTGAATAATCATTAGTCGTTTGTATTTACCAACCGGAAGTCGAACCTCCGCCGCCTGTGGCTCCGCCCCCGAAGCCTCCACCGAATCCGCCTCCGAAACCTCCGCCTCTACGACCACTTCCGACAACTGCGGCGGCTACGATAATGGGTATGATATACTGTTTACAGTCTGTTTTGTGACAGTGAGCGCAATGATATCTTTTTTCTCCCAATCCGGTACTGACCGTCGTAGCTCTGCGTAGAATGTGGTCGCCTTCGAAACTGTAAGCCCGGCTGTGGCAGTACGGGCATTTCTGGTATTGAGTAAATTGGTTTTCATAAGGATATACCAATGTATTCCCGCAATGGTCGCAGAGCCATACGTCGTAATCTACCGAGTTCAGCCGTTCTTCCGTGTTTTCTTGCGGTGTGAGGTATCGGTTGTCTTCTTCTTCGTCGAGCTTTCTCATTTTGTTTCCGCAAGATTCACAATTGCGAGGCTTGTTGCGAAGACGCTTCAACCGTCGTCCGAGCCCTCCGTAAAGGAGAAGTACGAAGAATGGGAACAAAAAGCTGCCGGCTAAGAGATACGGGCGAAATCCGGCCAGCCGTTTGTATCGCTCGTAGGCGTCTTTTTTTGCATAATGAGCGATGTTCCAAAGCATAGCAAATAACAAAATGTGAGATACGACGAGGGAAACCGTGAGGTATATACCGA
This sequence comes from Barnesiella sp., assembly GCF_022723415.1. NCBI lineage: Bacteria > Pseudomonadati > Bacteroidota > Bacteroidia > Bacteroidales > Barnesiellaceae > Barnesiella > Barnesiella sp. Next base: position 13,096 of record NZ_JAIJHU010000014.1, read on the forward strand.
TGATTCTCTCCCAGTCGATTCCTTTTTTTACCGGTGCGGCGGCAAGTTCTTTTACGGCCTCGGGAGTTGTTAAAATTCGGGTAATGACATTCATTCCGTCGAGGATTCCTTTATCATAGTCTCCTTGTTTGAATTGTGGTATAACGTATTGCGTTTGTATGCGTTTACAAATAGCATCGGGTAATATTCCTTCTATACCATACCCTGTGCGGAATGTAATTCTGCGTTGGTCGAGTATCAACAAAACCAGCAGTCCGTTGTCGTTTTGTTTTCCTATTCCCCATCGGGTAAAAAGTTCCGTGGCGAAGTCGTCTATGTCGTCGTCCCCAATGGACTGTAAGGCGACGACTGCAACTTCGGAAGTGTTGGCTTCTTGTAGGGAGAATAGCATTTGGTCGAGGGTGTTTACTGTCTCGGCCGATAAAATACCGTCTGGATTGCTTACGAAACGTCTCCCGTCATCGAGGTGCACATTGGGGACTTTATCGACCGTGTATTCAGTTGCCCGTATGAGCGGGCAGACGAGTAGCAATAAGGAGATTATAGCGATTTTTTTCATAATTCATATTTAGAGAGACGGCAAACTCATGCCGTTGATTTTTCGATAGAGGTCGAGGGCGTAGACATCGGTCATACCCGATATATAATCGATGACGGCCTGAACTTTACCGTATAGCGTGGTGGAATGTACTTCGTATTGTTCGGGTACTTTGTTCAGCAATAGTCTCGAATAGGCTTTGTCGGGGAATCGTACGGCATCCAAGAATTTGTCAAGCAGAACGGAAATGATGCGATTACCTGCTAACTCGATATCCAGAACATCGGACGATTTGTAAATTTTCGTCCATGCGGTGTCGGCGCAATTTTGGTAGGCCGTCCGGGGCCTTTCGGAAATGTGGTCCACCAAAGCTCCTTTGAATCTTCCCTCTAACAGCGCTTGTTCTTCCCGGCAAAACAGCGTGGAACATTCGTCTATGAGCGTGCCGATGACACATGACCGCAGATAAACGATTTGCTCGTTGAGGTCGCTCACTATTTCCAAAACTTCGTTGATGTGTTTCTTTCTGTCGTCATCGAAAAAGTCGAGGAATAGTTTCTTGACGGTTTCGGTTGTCAGGATTTTCAGTTTATGGGCATCCTCGATGTCCATGATTTGGTAACAGATGTCGTCGGCAGCTTCGACCAAATAGACTAACGGGTGGCGATGGTATCGTTCGCCGCTGTCGCCGTCCGGCAGTAATCCCAAGTCTCGGGCGATACGCAGGAAGTCTTGTTTCTCGGAGGTGAAAAATCCCGATTTTCCTTTTTTTGTCGATTGTATGGAGGAGTAGGGATATTTGACTATCGAGGCCAATGTCGAATAGGTGAGGGCGAATCCTCCGGGTCTCCGACCTTGAAATTGATGGGTGAGCAACCGGAAAGCATTTGCATTACCTTCGAAGTGCGTAAGATCTTGCCAATGATATTCGTTTTTCAGTTCTTGTTTTATTATTTGTCCGTTTCCCTCGGAAAAATAAGTTGCGATAGCTCTTTCGCCCGAATGCCCGAAAGGCGGATTTCCCAAGTCGTGGGCAAGACATGCCGCCGAGGTGATGGCTCCCAAATGGTTGAGTTTGTAACACCACGGTTCGTTTTTGTATTTTTCGCTGAGCACGGCCGACACGTTGTTTCCCAATGAGCGTCCTACGCATGATACTTCAAGGCTGTGGGTCAGTCGGTTATGGACGAAGATGCTACCCGGCAGAGGAAATACCTGTGTTTTGTTCTGTAATCGACGAAACGGGGCCGAGAAAACCAATCGGTCATAATCGCGTTGAAAATCGGTGCGAGTATGATGTCTGTCGTCATGGTATTGCTCCATGCCGAACCGTTTGGAGGTGATCAGTTTCTCCCAGTGCATTTGCGCGGTTTTTTCTTGGGCTTGTGCGTTCATAAGGGTTTTATCGTCAATCTTTGCAAAAATAGCGAAAGTAGGATAAAACAAGTTATTTGTTTTTCATACCGAATCTCTGCTATTTCACATTTTATGCAAATATAGTGAAAACCTCACCCGATTTACAGATGTATTGAATTAAAATATAAAAAATAGGCTGCTTTTTTGATAGGATTTCGTTATTTTCGCAAATTAAAAGAATAAAAATAAGAGTTCTCTATTAAAACATGCTCAGATGAAAGTTTCCGTCAAGATAGTCAATAAGTCGCATCATGCGTTACCTTCTTACAGTACTTTGTTCTCGGCCGGAATGGATATTCGCGCCAATCTGTCGGAGCCCGTCACGTTAGCTCCTATGGAGCGCCGGTTGATTCCTACCGGGATTTTTATCGCTTTGCCCGAAGGATACGAGGCTCAGATACGTCCGCGCAGCGGGTTGGCGTTGAAGCATGGTATCACGATACCGAATTCTCCGGGAACGATCGATGCCGATTATCGGGGAGAGGTAGGTATCATCGTGTTGAACGCTTCGGACAAGCCGTTTACCATCGAGGACGGCGAGCGTATTTGCCAAATGGTGGTGAAAGAGTATTGTCGGGTAGAGTGGAATGAAGTGGATAGCTTGGACGAGACCGAGCGAGGAGCCGGCGGATTCGGTCATACAGGTGTGAAATAGCAACCTCCGAGAAATGATGATGGAGATGGGAATACGGAAATATGGATTTACAAGAGGATTGACGTGCTTAATATTTGTTTTTATTTTGTGCGGCTGTGCCTCGACCAAAGGTATTGCGGATAAGTCGGGGGAGCTTTCTTCGGAGGATCGCCGGAAATTTGACTATTTCTATTTGGAGGCCGAGCGATTGAAAGCTATCGGAGAAAACGATGCCGCATTCGATTTGATGAGTCGGGCGGCCGATTTGGATACGACTAGTGCCGCCGCGCGCTTTTTCTTGGCTCCATATTATCTGAGAATGGGGTTTTACGAGCAGGCGAGGAAAGACTTGCGATATGCCGCTGAAAAATATCCCGATAATTATTGGTATAACGTAGTGTATGCCAATTTCTCACAGCAGAGCAACCGTCACGACGAGGCCATACGGATATGGACGCGGTTGCTGGAACAGAATCCCGATAAGCCCGAAATAAATTCGGCTTTGGCAGAAACTTATACGGCCAAAGGCGATATGAGGCAGGCTGTCGCCTGTTATGATCGAATGGAGTCATCGATGGGTATGATGGAGCCGATTACGATAGAGAAGTTGAAACTTTATGAGTATATGGGCGATAAGGAGGCTATGGTGGCCGAGGCGGAGAAGTTGCAACGGACTTTTCCCCGAAATACCGATTATATGAGACTGTTGGGCGATATTTATTTGGAGGCCGGAAACGATTCGGCGGCTCTGTCGATCTATAATAAAGCTTTGGATCTTGAACCCGAAAACGGATATATCTATTTGTCGAGAGCCGGATACTATGAGAAACGAGGCGATACGATCGCTTATAACAACGAAATACGCAATGCTCTGATGAACCGACGTATCGATGTCGATACCAAACTAAGTATTTTCAGTACGTATATCGTCGGCCTCATGAAGAAAAAACAAGAGTTGAACCGGGTCGATTCCTTATTTGCCGAGATGTTGGAACAGTACCCTCAGGAGGAACCTGTTCATCGTCTGTTCGGTATGTATCTGTCGAGCCGTAAAGATTTTTCCCGTGCCGAGGAACAGTATGCGATTGCTGCCGATTTGGCTCCTACCAATCCGGAAAACTGGTTGCAACTGATAGGACTGTATCTTTATCAAGAGAAATACGCCGAGGTGATACGAGTGGGAAAGAGGGCTATACAATATGTTCCCGACCAAAAGGATATATATATGTATGTGGCGGTAGCCAGCGCACAGACTAAAAGTTATGACGAGGCCCTCTCGATGTTGGAAACAGGCTTGAATTATGTAGAGGAGAATGATGCGGGTACAAAGTCGTTTTTTTACGGGCAGATGGGCGATGTGTACCATTCGGCGGGAGATAAGGAGAAGTCGTATGAAATGTATGAGAAAGCCTTGTCTTACAATGCATCGAATATTCCGGTGTTGAATAATTACAGCTATTTTCTCGCTATGGAGGGGCGGGATTTGGATAAAGCCGAGCGAATGAGTGCACAGGCCGTTAAGGCCGAGCCGGATAATGCTACTTATCTGGATACGTATGCTTGGATATTTTTCAAGCAGGGCAATTATTCTTTGGCACGGATTTATTTACAAAATGCGTTAGATAAGACGAAAGAGCCGAGTGCGGAGTTGTTCGAGCATTGCGGCGATATTTTGTTTATGCTGGGCGAAGTCGACGAGGCTGTGACCTACTGGCAGAAAGCTCTCGAAGCAGGTAGCGAATCGGCCGAGCTGTTGCAAAAGAAAATCAAGAACAAGAAATATATCGAGAAATGAATCACATACGAATCGCGGTCTGCTCGATCGTTCTGCTGATTTTGGCAGGGTGTAAGGGTGGGAAGGAATTGATTTCAGAGCGTCCTGTTTCACAAGAGGTGCGGAATAATTTCGAGTCGTTAATGGCCTCCTATCCCGATTGGAATACGTTTTCTGCCAAAGGCTCCGCCGATTTATCTTTCGGAGCGAGCGGTTCTTTGAGTGCATCTACTCAACTGCGTATGGTTCGGGGCGAAGTGTTGCAAATCTCGGTGAGAATCATTTTGGGCATAGAAGTCGCCCGGTTATATATGACACCCGACAGTTTGTTTCTGGTGAATAAGATGCAGAAACAGTATGTAGCGGCATCGTTGCAGGAGATAGGGGAAAAGCTGTCCAGTCCCGTTTCGTTGCAGACCGTTCAAGATGCTTTGTTGGGACGCATATTTTTATTGAATAGCGCGAACAATGCATATGGTATAGATGATTTCGAGGTGATGGAATCCGGTTCCTCCCGTTGGTCGCTTTCTCCGAAAAGGCAGGACGAGAGATTTGGTTACCGTTTCGATTTGGACGAAACAAAACTGCTTTCTACCCAAATGGGTTCGACGAGTGGGCACAAAGAGATTGTATGTCATTATACCGATTTTATTAAACAGGGACAGAGCGAGAATTTTCCTACGAAGATGAAAATCGCTTTGACGGGGTTGAGTGTCCCGGTTTCGTTGAATTTGAGATATGATTCCTCTTCGGTTTCATGGAATGGAAAAGTCGGTGTAGAGAAACCTGCTTTATCAAAATATACGCGTGTTTCGGCGGCGCAGATGTTAAAGAAATTGTCGATATGAAAAGGTGGTTGATTATATGGTGTTTGTTGTTCGGCTTTTCGGCTGCGGTTTTTTCTCAAACTCTCGAAATGGAGGATTTGCGGAAGAACCGGGAGCGGACTTTGAAAGAGTTGAATGAGACCAATAAAAAACTGAATAAAACGTTGAAGAGTGCCAAAAATTCTTTGAACGAATTAAACAGTATTACCGCAGAAATCAGGCAGCAACGGAATCTTATCTCGAAAATCAATAGGGAAATCGCTGTAATCAATCGCAGGCAAAGGGCTGTGAAAGATACTATTTATTTGTTGCAAAAGGACTTGACGGCTAAAAAAAGGAGTTATGCCAACGCGGTGAAACGCATGGGACATCAGCGGTCGGAGTATGATGAACTTATGTTTATATTTTCTGCATCTTCATTGAGCCAGTCCTATCGTCGCGCTCGTTATCTGAAAGAGTACTCGGCGTGGAGAAAGCGGCAGGCTGCCGAGATTGCGGAACGGAAACAGCAATTGGAAGTGTTGCAAAAACAACTTGCCAAAAGTGTAGCCGAAAAGAATGCGGTATTGAAGGAACGGAATGCCGAAGCCGAGGTATTGAAAAAACAAGAAGGCAGTAAACGAACGTTGATCGCCGGATTGAAGAAGCAAGAGAAACAACTGAAAAGGGAGATAGACCGGAAGCGGAAACAGGCCGAGGCGTTGGATCGCAAGTTGGAACAACTGATTGCCGAGGAAGAGCGTAAATCGTCTACCCGTGCTGACAAGACCGAGGGAAAAAATTCTACTGCACAGCAGCGGCCTACCAAAGGTTATAAGATGACCAAAGAAGAATTGGCCTTGTCGGGCAGTTTCGAGAAAAATAAAGGAAAGCTGCCGTTCCCTTTGTCGGGCAGTTATAAAATAGTCGCGCATTTCGGGCGGCAGAAGCACCCGGAGTTGCGTTATGTGCAGACCGAAAATAGCGGTATCGATATCGAGACTACGCCGGGAACAAAGGCTCGTGCTGTATTCAACGGAGTCGTTTCCCGCATTTTCGTGACACCGGGATACAACAGTACGATTATCGTGCGTCACGGTAATTATCTGACTATCTATGCCAATTTAAGCGAGGTATATGTACGAGCCGGCGAAAAGGTTTCGACCGGACAGAATCTGGGAAAGATTTATTCCGACTCTCAGGACGGCAATCGTACGATTCTTACTTTCCAATTGTGGAAAGAACGTACGAAACTGAATCCGGAGCTATGGCTGAATTTGTAAAATAAAACAAGATTCGTATGATAGAAATACATCGGTACACTGCGGCTTATCATAGGGATTGGAATGATTTCGTATCCGAATCGTCGAACGGTACGTTTTTGTTTTTGCGGGAGTATATGGAGTATCATGCCGATCGCTTTACGGATTATTCTCTCTTGGTTTATGACGGTAATAAATTGTTGGCCTTGTTACCGGCAAACCGTTCGGGCGATGTGTTGTACTCGCATGCCGGACTGACTTACGGCGGGTTGATCGTGACTACTCGGAATACGACGGCGCAGGTTCTCGAAATCATGCGGTCGATTGCCGATTTTTTGAAAAAAGAACGGTTTGTCAAATGGGTGTATAAATGTATTCCACACATCTATCATCGTTATCCTTCTGAGTCGGACTTGTATGCTTTATTTCGATTAGAGGCTCGATTGATGGGGCGCAATATATCTTCGACCGTGCAGTTGGATAATCCGATCCGATTACGTGCCGACCGGCGCAGCCGAATGAAGAAGGCCGAGCAAGCCGGGTTGCGGGTAGTCGAGACCACCGATTTCTCTCCTTTTTGGAAAGTTTTAGATGCTAATTTGCAAGAGCGGTTTCATGTGAAACCTGTTCACTCGTTGGACGAAATCGAGTTGTTGCATAGTCGGTTTCCCGATCGGATTCGTCATTTCGTGACGATGAGGGGTGACGAGACTTTGGCGGGGAGCGTCATTTATGATACGGGAATCGTGGCGCATGCGCAATATACTTCTGCTTCGGCAGAAGGGAAAGCATCGGGTGCTCTCGATTTGTTGTACGCCCGGCTTATAGGTGAGGTTTTCGCCGATAGGAAATGGTTCGATTTCGGTCAGTCGACGGAAGATATGGGGCACTATCTGAACGAAGGGCTTATCGCTCAAAAAGAGGGATTCGGCGGGCGAGGGGTTGCTTATGATATATACGAGATAACGCTATGACCGGCGGGGAGGAGAAAAAAAATATCTATCGCACGATTGTGAAGGCTACCGGACTTTTCGGCGGTACACAGGTATTTACCATTCTCTGCTCGATTATCAAAACGAAATTGGTCGCTATATGGTTGGGAGCCGAGGGTGTGGGTATCATCGGGCTGTATAATAATACTGTCGAGATGATTTCCTCGTTGACAAGATTGGGAATCGGAACGAGTTCCGTGAGGGATTTATCCAAAGCGTTTAAATCGGGGGACGAAAGTCGGTTTGCCGAACTGGTGTCTGTCGTGCGTCGTTGGATTTGGTTCACCGGGTTGTTGGGGGCGGTGGTTATGCTGACTTTCGCTCCGTTGTTAAGCCGATATACGTTTGGTGACGATGCCCATATATGGGGGTACGTTTTTTTGTCGTGTACGTTGTTGTTTACGACTCTTACCGAGGGGGAACGGGCGGTGATTCAGGCATCGGAACGTTTGCGGGTTTTGGCAAGATGCTCTGTTTTAGGGTCTTTTTTCGCTTTATTGTTCTCTTTACCCTTGTTCTATTTTTTCGGTATTTCGGGTATTGTCCCCGCCATTATCGCACATACATTTTCCATTTGGGTCGTGACTGTTTCGTTGGGTAGGAAGATGAAGATAAAGCCGGTGAAAATGAGTTGGACCGAGACTTACCGGCAGGGAAAGAATATCGCTTCGTTGGGTATTTATATGACGGTAAGCGGGTTTGTCACGACCTTGTATTCCTACCTGTTCGTCGCATGGCTCAACGATAGAGGAGGAACCGGAGAGGTAGGTTTTTTTCAAGCGGGTTATACGTTGGTCATGCAGTATGTGGGGTTGGTTTTTACGGCTATGTCTATGGAATATTATCCCCGTTTGTCGGCTGTCTGCGAGGATAAAGTATTGTTGTCGGAACATGTGACCCGGCAAGTGGAAACGTCGTTGTTGATATTGGCTCCTGTCATTTCGTTATTCCTGATTTTTCAGAATTTGATTATACATATATTATATACATCTGCGTTTTTAGCCATCAGCGGGTATATTTCGTGGGCTGTATTGGGCATGCTTTTCCGGGCATTTTCGTGGAGCGTGAGTTTTGTTCTGCTGGCGAAGGGAGCAGGCCGTATTTTTTTAATAACGGAAATCGTAGCCGATTCCTTGATGTTCGTAATGTATCTTGTCGGGTATACCCATTGGGGGTTACAGGGTGTCGGGGTGGCCTATTTGTTGGCCTATCTGTTTTCGATGACAGGGATTTACATGGTTTGTCATCTGAAATTTGGGTTACATATTCCGGTGCGAATGTTCGTTTCTCTTTTTGTTTATAGTTCTTTATGTTATTTCGTTTGGCTGTTGTGGTCGAACGATTGTTTGGCGGGGGCTTACAGCCTGACCGCATTTATTTGTCTTTTTACCGGATTTCAGTTGAAAAAGAAGATATTCTGTAAATCGAAATAATTAGTGCTTCTCCCAAAATTCGAGATATTGCCGGGCTACTTTTACGTGGTCGTGATATTTTTCTACGAATTGTCTACTTTCGGTCGATAGTCTCGGTAATTGATCCCGATGTATAATCAGATTTTCCAGTTGTTTGAATATATCGTTTCGGTCGGGTAACACGTTGATAATAGGCCGTAGTTTTTGCTCGCCGATAAAATTATAAAATTCGGGTTCGGCTCCGCTTACGGCTATAATGCCTCGTGCCATAGCAGCCAGCGCATTGGTGGCGGGTGTATAGGAATAGAGTTGGTCCAGAAGGATATGACAATCTACCAGTAGTTTGTTGTATTCGTCGAACGGTACGGAAACGACTTTTTGTATATGGCTTTCGCGGGGGTATTTATCATGAATTTCTCGGAGTACGTCGAGTAATATGTCGGTTCCTTTTATCGCTGTGCGGTGTTGTTGTATTCCGATGAAGAACTTAACGACCTCCGGTGTGCTTTTTATCGGGTGGAAAGGATTGATCGACAGGTCGATGGGTATGGGGATATAGGCTAACTTATCGGCATATTCGGGCTGGTATGCTGCATAATATTCATATAGACAGGCAATGATACCATTGGCTTCTTGGGCCATTTCGATGTTGGGTCGCTCGTTGGGACCGCCTATCCATGCCGCAAGCATTTTTTCTCGTTCGGGATGCGGGAGCGGTCGGTCTCCGACGAAGAAGTCGGAGTAACGAAAGGTTTTGCCGTCCAAGCATGCTTTTACATAATAGTGGTCTATGGCGAGAGCATCGAGGAATATCTTTTTGTTGTGCTTTTTCAGGTATTTAAAAATAGCCCAATTCTTTTCTGGACGTAAATCGAAAAAGACAGGATTAGTTACTTGGACAACATCATAACCTCTCATTTGCGGGAGATGTCGTATAATATCCGCCATGTACTGTATGGAATGAAACAGATCATATCCTCGACGAACGATACTGACATCTCGTTTGTTGTTGAGCCAGTGGCTACCGTGAGAAACGACTGTCACCGTGTGACCATTGGCTCGAAGCCCTTCGGCCAATGTCCAGTGTAAGTTGCTGGCTTCACCGATCAGTAGGATTTTCATGTAGAGTTAAGTTATAGATTTGTTGGTAACATAGAATCGTTTTTTGTGCGATAAGTTCCGTATTCATATTTTGTCGGGCAAATTCTGCATTCTTTTCTCCATATCCTGTATTTGCTAATTGTCGGGCATGAGCGACAGCTTCGATGACCGAATGACTGTCGGTGAGGTCGAAAGTAGGATTTCCCGTCAAATCGAGAAGTTCGCCGATATTCCCGAATTTGGGTCCTGCGACGACTTTATGAAAGAAAAGAGCCATAGGAACATTGCCCGAGTTGAGAATCTCTTTACGTTGAATCAGAACGATATCTGCGGCCGAGAAGTAGTAAGGAAGCTCGGTATTCGATATTTTCTCGTGTAGTTGTAAAGCTCTATTCGTGTCGAGCCGGAATTTCTTTTTTTGAGTTCGGTATCGCAGCAGATTTTGTATGGGTGTTTTACGGTTGGTAAAACAACTGTTGTAGAAACCGGGAGCCAATAGGAACTTATCCGACATGGGTAGATGCTCGAAAGCATCGACGACAAGGCGCTGTTCTTCTTCGTTGCGGTAACTTCCAAAAGTGAGAATGATGAATTTATCGGTCGGTAGTCCCAGCTTATTGCGGGAGGTCAATTTCGAAGGGAATGCATATCCACATGAATCGTATATGTGATGAGGTATGACGAAATGCCGAGCCGTGTTTTCGGGATATATACGGGCGAACTCTTGTCGGCTATATTCTCCCAAATGAATAATCGCATTGCTTTGAGTTTCGACGATACGATATAGTTCCAATTTGTTTTTGTCCGTGCAATAATGCGGGATAGCGTCATGGCGGGTATATACGATTTTGGTTCCCATGCTTTTCAGTCGAGCGATTCGTTGTCGTAGAGCTTTTAACCCGTTATCGGAGGGTTGCCGCCATTTGAAAATGACTTCGGGAAACTGAATGTGAACGATGTCGTATTTTCGGGGGGAATTCCAAAAGGCATCGATACTACATTCTACGGAGCCATTTTGTCGTCGTATCTCCTCGCATAGGGACTTGACGTACAAATTGTCGTTTTGAATGATTTTGTCGAAGTAGACGAAAAGTATGTTCATGGCTATGCTTGGACGATGTTTCGTATATCGACAAAAGTAATAAAATTTTGTAGAAATGTCCCGACGGAAAGATTGAAATGAGTATTGTGCAGAAATTTATCTTCAATCGAGGAAAATTGTCTTGGTTTCGAGTGTTTTCGAGATTGAGAAACAGAGCTTATGTAAAGATGCCGAAGCGAACAATATGAACCTTCGAAGCATTGTATAAATAGGTAACATTATTTATCTGGAATTACAGATTGCTCGACCGCCGTTATTGGTTCGGCTGAATGCGGTATTCGATAGCTCTACGTTTGCCGGTCTATGATTAGTAATGTATTGGTGGAGGGTGTGAATGATTTGATTTTGCGGAAGATATACTTCGATTCAATTTTATATGTGGCATATTTTTTGCAATTATGTTATCGTTAATTTAAAATTTGGAATATGAACAGATTATTTCTTTTTATGACAATATTGGTGCTGGGTGTGCCGGTATATGCTCAGTCGGAAAAACGTATAGATACGAAAGAGAAACAAGAGAATGTAAACAGTCGTGAACTGAAAAAACAGTTGGCTGCTATCCAAGATTCGATTAATTATAAGAATGCGGTGAGTGCTTTGGAAAAATCGAATTTTGTATTGGAAGCAGATCAGTTGCTGTTTAAAAGGGGCGGGACTGCTTTCGTATCGTCCAATACGAATTTTGTTTCTTTGTCGGATAATAGGGCGATCGTACAGGTGGCTCCGTTTAACGGTGGAGGCCCGAACGGGGTGGGTGGTATAACTGTGGAAGGTAGTGCTTCGAATGTAAAAGTACAGACGGATAAGAAAGGGAATACGACTCTTTCCATGAATGTCATGGGAACCGGTATTTCTGCTACGGTCAATATCTTTTTATTCAAAGGGAGTAACTATGCGTCTGTGGTTATTAGTCCCAATTATAATTCGAATCGGATTACTTTGAGGGGACGACTTGTTCCCAAAGAGTATTCAACTGTTTTCAAGGGTTCCTCGTTTTAGATTTTTGTTGTAGATAGATGGATTCTGTATGAAAAACATACATGCGTATGTTTTTCATACAGAATCTGTTTATATTTGCATAGATGAAACAAGCAGGAATAGGGATAGTTATTCCCGTGTATAATCGAGAACGGGAGTTGCGGCGGACATTCGATTCTGTCGTTGCACAGACTTATCGCCCTATCCATGTGGTATTGGTCGATAACGGTTCCACCGATGGGTCGTTGGCTTTATGCCGGGAGTTAAAGGGGGCATATGAGACCGATGATTTTCGGATAACGGTTGTCGAAGAGGCTAAACGAGGACCATCGGCAGCCCGGAACCGAGGTCTTGCTTGTGTGACGGAGGAGTTTGTGGCTTTTCTCGATAGCGACGACGAGTATATTCCCGAGTCAGTTTCGCTGTATATGCAGGCTTTCGAGAGTAATCCATCGGCGGATATTGCGGGGTGTACCATACGACTTATACCGGAACAGGGCAAACCTTATTCGGCAAAGGCGGTTTTCTCCAACCGGGTGGAACCTCATTTGTTCCATAGTACTTTGGGTACGGTACGTTATGCGGTGCGGACGACAGTGCTGCGTGCAGTGGGCGGTTGGCCTGAGGATTATATGCGTTGGGAGGATTGGGGTTTAGGAATCAAATTGTTACTGTTTACAGACCGAATCGTCTGGGTTCAAACACCTCCGTTGGTGAATGTATATCTCCATGCCGACAGTATTACGGGTTATCGTTATGCTCCTAATGTCCCCGATATTTTAAGAGCGATTGCGCAAGCTCACGAAGATGTGGAGCGAAGCGATTCTGCGCAGAAAGCCCGTTTGCATAAATTGTTGCTTTATAAACAAATGGTTGTGGCCGGACTTTGTCGAAAGGAAAAAAGTCCGTTGGGTACTGAGATTTATCGCTCGACGATGGAGACAGCGGGTAAAGACAGGACGATGCGCTGGTTCTTACCGATGGTTTATCGATATGTCTCTTGGGGAGGTCGAGGATCGGCTATCCTTGCCAACCGATTATTGCGCTGATTTCTCGATTTGAAGCCGATCGAGTAAGCAAATGTATACTTCAATGGCTTCTCGTATTTCTTCTAATATAATGTATTCGTCGGCGGTGTGCGAGCGTGACGAATCGCCCGGACCCATTTTTACCGAGGGGAATGGCATGAGGGCTTGATCGGAGAGGGTGGGAGAACCGAATGGTTCATATCCGGCAAAGAGTGCTCTGCGGACAAACGGGTGCTGTATGGAAATTGCCGATGAATTGAGCCGTAAGGAGCGAGGTGTGATTTCCACTTCGGGAAAACGGGATTTGAGAATCTCGACGGCTTCGGCATTGGTGTAGCGGTCGTTGGTGCGTACATCGACTACAAAATCGCAACGGTCGGGGATAACGTTGTGTTGTGTTCCTGCCTGAATTTGGGTGACAGTCAGTTTTACTTTTCCCAATAAATCGGAAGCGAGCGGAAACTCGAATGTTCGTAGGGCTTCGATCGTTTCGGTGGCTTTGTACAAGGCGTTGATTCCTTCGTTGCGAGCGGCGTGTCCCGACTTTCCATATGTGGAACAATCGAGTACAAGCAACCCTTTTTCGCAGACGGCGGGCTGCATACCCGTGGGTTCGCCTACCACGGCGAAATCGATAGTCGGCAGTTGTTCCAGAGCCTTGACAATACCGTTTTGCCCGGAGACTTCTTCCTCGGCGGATGCCAAAAAGACAAGGTTGTAGGGCTGTTCGGTTTCGGAAAGGTGAATGAATGCGCTTAACAAAGAGACGACACTTGCTCCGGCATCGTTGCTTCCTAAGCCATATAGCCGGTTATCTTCTTCGATCGGAACAAAGGGCGGGCGACTCCAACTGTCTGTGGGCTTTACCGTATCTATGTGCGAGTTGAGGAGAACGGTAGGTTTTTCTGAATCGAATTCGCGGGCGAAAGTCCATACGTTATTGCCGGCTCGATATGGTGTGAATCTGTTTTTTTGCAAGGTCTCACAGATTATTTGCGCTGCCGCATCTTCCTCCCGACTGATGGAAGGTGTCCTGATTAACCGATGTAGCAAATCTATGGCAGAATAATATAGTTCGTCTTTTGAGTTCATTTCCGATTTCGATTTTCACAAAAGTAGTTTATTTTTATCGGTTTCGATAATTTCTGACCGGATTTATTGGGGGCGATATGGGTTTGAATATTAACTGATATTAACTATTCGGATTTGAATGCTTATTTGTGGGGAAAGGTTGATGTACAAATGATATAAAGCCGAATTTTGCAATGTCGACTTAACAAAATGAAATATATATTCTACTTAAAACTTATTAAAACGGGAATCGTACCGATATAATCTGTAACTTTGTCGCAGATTTATAGTTATATTTATGGTAAATCAATTGACCTCGTTGGTCCGCAGGCAGGCTGCAAAATATGGCAACCGTGAGGTGTTCAGCCACAAGGACTATTCAACCAATCGATGGGTTTCTACTTCTTGGAACCGTTTCGCAGAGCAAGTATCGGACATGGCGAAAGCTATGGTAATATTGGGTATTCGCGAAGAAGAAAATATTTCTACATATACACAGAATAAGCCGGAAGGTCTTATCGTGGATTTCGCTGCATTCGATAACCGTGCGGTGACAGTGCCCCTTTACCCGACTAGTTCTTTGGATCAGATAAAGTATATTATCGATGAGGCAGAGATACGATTCTTGTTCGTTGGCGGCCAAGTGCAGTACGACAATGCGATTATCGCCTTGCGGGAGTGCCCGACGTTAGAAAAGCTGATACTTTTCGATCCCGATATAAAACGAGCAGAGAGCGATAGCTCGTCTGTCTATTTCGAAGACCTGATAGCAATGGGGAAATCGGCGGACGAGAAAGTCAGCGAAGAAGTGGAGCGGCGTAGAAATGCCGGTTCGCCCGACGATTTGGCTACGTTGATTTATACCTCGGGAACGACCGGAGAGCCCAAAGGAGTTATGTTGGCGCATTCCAATTATGACGAGGCTATTCGTATACATCTTCAACGTTTAGTAACCTGTTCGGATAAAGACGTTTCGCTTTGTTTCCTTCCGTTGACACATGTATTCGAGCGGGCGTGGTCTTATTATTGTTTGACCGTGGGCATGCGTGTCGCTATCAATGTCGATCCGAAGGATATACAGAACACGATTCGAGAGATACGGCCGACTATTATGTGCAGTGTCCCCCGTTTTTGGGAGAAGGTTTACTCGGCCATACAGGATAACCTGTCTAAGATGAAAGGTGTTGCCCGTCGCTTGGCAGAGCGGGCGTTCGTGATAGGTCGTCGGCGCAATGTGGAATATTTGCGGGCGGGGAAACGTGTACCGCTGTGGCTCGAATGCCAATACAGATTTTACGACAAGTTCGTTTTCTCGAAAATTCGTCGGGCTGTCGGGGTAGAAAACGGGAATATCTTTCCTACGGCGGGAGCTCCGTTATCCGACACGATTAACGAGTTTCTGCATATTTGCGGTATCAATATCGTTTATGGTTATGGCCTTTCCGAGACGACAGCGACGGTGAGTTGCTTCGATTTGGTGGGATATGAATTCGGAACGGTAGGCTCTTTAATGCCCGATATTCAGGTGAAGTTGGGTGAGAATAACGAAATATTGGTAAAAGGAAAGACCGTAATGAAGGGTTACTACCGTAAACCCGAAGAGACGGCCAGAGTCTTTACCAAGGACGGTTGGTTCCGTACGGGCGATGCCGGCAAGGTAAACGAACAAGGGGCATTGGTGTTGACCGAGCGTTTGAAAGATTTGTTCAAAACGTCCAATGGGAAATATATCGCTCCGCAGGCGTTGGAAACCCGTCTGGGTGAAGATAAGTATATCGACCAAGTGGCGGTGATAGGAGACCAACGGAAATATGTGACGGCTATTATCATTCCGGCTTATGAGGCTTTGAAAGAGTATGCCGCTCAGAAACAGATACAATATCGAAATTTGGAAGAGCTGGTAAAAAACCAGAAGATACAGGCTCTTATTTCGGAACGGATAGATGCGTTGCAAAAGAATTTCGCCCGGTTCGAACAAATCAAGCGGTTCACGCTATTGCCGCAGGCTTTCAGCATGGAAAAGGGCGAGTTGACCAATACGTTGAAAATTCGTCGGTCGGTTATCAATTTATTGTATAAAGACGAGATAGAGGCCATGTATGCTTAAAAACGAAATATGAAATTTGGTAAATAGGCGGAGGGTGTATATTTTTGTACACCCTTTTGTCATATCATAAGGAAGCCTATAAATATGATTACACAAGAACAATTAAAAGAGACGGAAGAACGCAAGTTGGCGTTGAGGAGGTATCTTTGACATCGATTCGAAGAAAATCGAGGTAGAAGAGGAAGAGTTGCGTACCCATGTGCCCGATTTTTGGGAAGACCAAAAAAAGGCGGAAGCGCAGATGAAGAAAGTAAAAGCCTTACATTTCTGGATAGACAGTTATACCGAAATAGAAAAGTCGGTAGAAGAATTGAGGCTGGCTTTCGATTTCGTGAAAGAAGGTATCGTGTCGGAAGAAGAGGTGGACGAGATTTACAAACGCACTACGGAGCTTATCGAGAATCTCGAACTTCGCAATATGTTGCGCCGGGAAGAGGATAAATTGGGTGTCGTTCTGAAAATCAATTCGGGAGCCGGAGGAACCGAGTCGCAAGACTGGGCATCGATGTTGATGCGTATGTATTTGCGATGGTGCGAACAGCATAACTATAAAGCCTCTATCGCCAATATATTGGAGGGCGATGAGGCCGGTATCAAATCGGTGACGATACAAATCGAAGGTGATTATGTATACGGCTATTTGAAAAGCGAGAACGGTGTGCACCGGTTGGTGCGGGTATCGCCGTATAATGCGCAAGGAAAGCGCATGACTTCTTTTGCATCGGTATTCGTCACGCCGTTGGTCGACGATACGATAGAAATCAATATCAATCCGGCGAATATTTCGTGGGATACATTCCGATCGAGCGGGGCCGGGGGACAGAATGTGAATAAGGTGGAGTCGGGCGTGCGGTTGCGCTATCAGTTCAAAGACCCTTATACCGGAGAGGAAGAAGAAATCTTGGTCGAGAATACCGAGACACGGGATCAGCCTAAAAACCGGGAGAATGCCATGCGCCAGTTGCGCTCTATTTTGTATGAGAAAGAGTTGCAACATCGTATGGCCGAACAAGCTAAAATCGAGGCCGGCAAGAAAAAAATCGAGTGGGGGTCGCAAATACGCAGTTATGTATTCGACGACCGTCGGGTGAAAGACCACCGTACCAATTATCAAACTTCGGACGTGCAGGGCGTCATGGACGGTAAGATAGACGATTTTATCAAAGCCTATTTGATGGAGTTTGCCGGGGAAGAAAATAACGGTTAGACTAATGGACAAACTGACACTGATAAAAGTAGGGGGTAAAATAGTGGAGGAGCAGGAGACGTTGAGTCGCCTGCTTGTCGCTTTTGCTGCCATTCCCGAGAAAAAGGTCTTGGTACATGGTGGCGGTCGGTCGGCCACCGCTATGGCCTCCCGCTTGGGGATAGAGAGCCGAATGGTAGGCGGTCGTCGCATTACGGATAAATCTATGCTCGAAGTGGTGACAATGGTTTACGGCGGTTTGGTAAACAAAAGCATTGTAGCCGGATTACAGGCAGTGGGTGTGAATGCTTTGGGTATGACGGGAGCCGACATGAATATTTTGCTGTCGGACAAACGTCTGGCAGGAGAGGTCGATTACGGTTATGTAGGCGATGTGCGTCATGCCGACGGCAAAGCTCTTACAGGTCTAATCGAGATGGGGGTCGTTCCCGTAATCGCTCCGCTTACCCATGACGGTAAAGGCTCTATGCTAAACACCAATGCCGACACTATGGCGGGAGAAACAGCTAAGGCTTTGGCCCCTTATTACGATGTCTCACTGGTCTATTGCTTCGAGAAAAAAGGAGTGTTGCGAGATGAGAAGGACGACGAGAGTGTTATCCCGGAAATCGATTTTTCTTTATTTCAAGAATATCGGGAGAAAGGAATTATACAAGGCGGCATGATCCCTAAACTCGAAAATGCATTCGAGGCTATTCGGCACGGGGTATGCGAGGTAATCATTACTCGTGCCGATTGTATAGGGCAGAAGGATAGGGGGACAAGGATTGTAGGATAAGCGTTTAGAATGGAACTGCTTATGTCATTGGATTAATTCTGAGTTGATCCATCTTTAAGGGTAATCATTTTGCAGGAATTGGGAAACGAATAGTCGTCTATAAATAAAATACAAGGGTTATTCCGAAAGGAATAACCCTTGTCGTTAAGGATAGCTTATCGTTTATTTAAATGAAGTCCCCTCGGTGAAATTTTAGTATCGATCTATCCATTCCCAACCGGAAGGTGTATATTCCGATGAAAGAATAATGATTCCCTCTTGATTTCGGAGAGATTCTATGACTAAGAAATATCCGCAATGGTTCTGTATTCGAGAAGAACTTTTCCATGCTTGATGTACAAAATAAAGATGCCCGATTTGAGGATAACAGTATGATTCTCCTTCTTGTGGAATGTCAATGGCATTCAGGTCTATATCTTCTGTTTCCCGTTTTCCTAAATCGGTAAAGGTGGTTATTCTGTTTTCTTGTCCTTCGACTTTTCCGTTATTCCATGAGATGATAATATTCTTATTGAGAAACTCGAAGGGGGACTGGTCGCTGATCAATCCCCTTGTCCATACGGTATCGACGTTGGTTGGATATTCTTTCTCGCATGAGGTGAAAGAGATGAGTAAAAGTAAAAAGATAGAGATTTGAAATGTTAAATGTTTCATAAAATAAAAAGGTAAATATCCGACCGGTTCCAAAATCGGATTGTTTGAAAATGGATTGTAGACGGATATAAAAAAGACGCGGAACCTAACTTTATCGTATCTCAAGGTTCTGGAATACCCTATTAAGCAATAAAGTTAAGCCCACGTCATGCGACGCAGGCGTTATAACTCTATATCCTTGCTTAATGTTTATAGAATTTTCCAGATTCTGAGATACAAGAATAAAAGCTAACGCTCTTTTATATATGTCTTAAAAACGATAAGTTATTTACATAGGCTCTTGTGTTTTATTTGTTTGCGCAAATATACGGATTTTATTTCAATTGTTCCGCTTGATTGTAAATAGCTTCGAAAATGGTTTTGTCGGCCTCGGTTAAAGTGCGTCCGCGGCGAGCCATCATTTTCTCGGCGATAGCATAAAATTTGGTGAGTTGTACGTCGGTGAATCCGGCGGTTCCCCCTTCGCTGAACGAGGCGACAAAGTTACGTGGAAATCCGGCTCCGTGTATATTCACGCCTACACCTACTACCGTCGCTGTGTTGAACATGGTGTTGATTCCGGCTTTGGAGTGATCGCCCATGATAAGTCCGCAAAATTGCAGGTTCGTGCGGAGGAAGCGGCGGGTAGGATAATTCCACAATTTAATTTCGCTGTAATCGTTTTTGAGATTGGAGGATACAGCTCCGGCGCCCAAGTTACACCATTCGCCAATAACGGCATTCCCTAAAAATCCATCGTGGGCTTTATTGGAGAATCCGAACATGACTACATTATTCAATTCTCCGCCTACCTTACAATATGGCCCCAACGTGGTCGCTCCATAAATTTTAGTACCCATGTTGACAACGGCGTGTTCGCAGGCAGCGAATGGTGCACGAATGCAACTGCCTTCCATGATTTCGCAGTCTTTCCCTAAGTATATGGGACCGTTTGTGACGTTGAAAATTGCACATTCGGCATGTGCTCCCGGTTCTAAAAATATCTTGGGAGTTCCGTCTGGGAAGCAGGGCTCGCCGATGATACGGTTCGAATCGCTGAGTTTCTCGCTCGTTCGTCCGTTTGTAATGAGTCGGAAATCGGCTTCCAGACATTCTCCGTTCATCAGAAATATATCATAAAGATGTCGGATACATTTCAGCGTGTGGCCGTACTCTATCGTGCGATTGTATCGTTCGTTTCGGAAATCGGCTTCATTTCCTCGAAATGCAAGCAGTTCTTGATTGCAGACGATGGCTTCTCCGGGATCCAAATCGGATATTTGTTTTACCAATGAATCGTCGGGAAGAATGTGGCTCGCGATAAAAATGTTATCGTCCGAGAGAGCCGCCGGATATTTGGCTGCCATATATTCGGGTGTGAGATAGGAGTACATGCCGGGTAACCGGTGTTCCCATTTTTCTCGTATGGTAAGAATTCCTATTCTAATGTCCGAAACCGGACGGGTGAATGCCAGCGGTAAAAGATCGAAATGCTGTTGATTAACGTCGAAAAGAATGATATTTTTCATAACCAAATGTAATTTGATACTTCAAAGGTAATGTAAATCTTAGAAATAGGTTCGGTTTTTTTAATAAATATTTCATACAGAGGGGTGTGCAGTAGAGCGAGGTGGCGAATGAACGGCAGTTTGTGAAATCCTTTGAACAAATGAGGCCATATAGTCGTTTATGAGGGAAAAAGGGATATATGGAGAAGAATCGTTTTGTGCAGTTGGTGGCCGATATGCTGTATCGGACGGATCGGGAATCTTTGAATTTGGAGACTCGTTATAAAAGTCTGGAAGAGTGGAATTATTTATTTGAGGTTTCTTTGGCTATGATGCTCGAAGAGGAATATCAAGTAGAGGTTACTCCTGAGGATTTTGATTGCACGAGAACGTTGGGTGAGTTGTTCCATCGGGTTTGTGAACCCAGTTTGGCTGATAAAAACTAAAAAAATCGGAGGAATAGAAAATATGTGCGGATTAGCCGGGATAGTGGGAGAGGTGGATTTGATGGAGCAAGTATTGCTTCATATGTCTGCGGCACAAAATCACAGAGGGAAAGAGACTCCTAATAGTTGGGTCTCTTCTTTTATTGATGCTCGGGTGGGATTGATGCATAATCGCATGAAAACCATCGATATGGCCGTGGCTCCTAAACAACCGTTCGAAGATAACGATACCGGATTGGTCGTTATGTTAGATGGTGAAATATTTAATTATGAAGACGTCCGGCGCCAGCTCGAAAATTATTATTCTTTTACGACTCGTGGAATGTGCGAGGTGATTACAAAAGCGTATGACCGTTGGGGAGATGGTTGTTTCGACCGGTTCGAGGGATACTTTTCTATCGTTATATACAATCGCTGGTCGGAGGAATTGTTGCTTTGCCGAGACCGGTTTGGCATAAAGCCCTTGTATTATGCCACCCAAAGGGGTAACTTATTTTTCGCATCCGAAATCAAAGCTTTGTTTGCCGGTGGAATTCGTTCTTTGTTGTCGGCGGAACGATGGGCGAGTTACTTGGCCTATTCTACTTATGGCAGTCCTTATGAAACTTTTTGGGAAGGTGTGCATCAGCTCCCTGCCGGATTTTTGTTGCATTATAATGGTTATTCGCTGGTGGAGAAACGTTGGTATGAGTTTGAAAAAAGAGTCTCATTGTGGAGCGAGGAGTCACCCGAGCGATTGCCGGAGGCTTTTCTGGAACAGATGTACAGGAGTGTCGGATACAGCTTGATGGGAGAAATGGAGAAAGGTTTGTCGCTAAATGGTAGTTTGGAGTCGGCGTTATTTATTTCTCTGATGAAGGAAATAGGACTTCCGAGGTCGTTGAAGAGCTATATGCATTATCGGGGGAAACTGCATCAAAGCGGAGTTTTGTGGAGTGCCGAGATGCTTGCGGAGACACCTTTGCCAATGGAACAGGTGAAAATTACCAAATCGATGTTGTTGAAGGAGCTCGATTATCTGGCGAGATGGCAAGAGGAACCTATCGACGGTTTGAACACAATTACCTACTCTGCTTTTTTCAGGGTTATGCACAAGCGCGGACTTTCGGTGCTTAGTGGCGGATGGGGACTTAATCATTTTTTAGGCGGGGTTTCGTTGCCGGGTGACAGTTCTACATCATTGGTCCCTTCGGAGGTTCTGTCGGCCGATTTCAGGCGATTGGCGCGGAAACCCGAATATCGACGTTCGTTTGTTTCGGAAAATGAAAATTTACGGTTTTGCGATTTGTGTTACGAACGTATACCGCATTTGTTGAGAAGTGTCGATAAAATGAGTATGTATTACGGGGTTCAAATCAGGAATGCTTTTTTAAATCACAACTTGATCGAAATCGCTTTTGCATTGGCCGATGGAAGTTCGGGTAAGCATCGAAAGGCTTGGTTTTCGGATAAAATCGTGATGCCTTTACTTCCTGAAAAAATAAGGCTTGCTCCCAAAAATGAGGTAGAGGGACTTTATGATATTCCCACGGAATTAAAAGGCTGGGCCGATGAAGTGGTGCATGATTTGCGATTCGGGCAAGTTTCGGAATGGTTTGATTATCCCCGGTTGGAAAGAGCGTGGGAGAATCCTGAAAGCGGAGTTTTCTCCGATCCGGTAAAGGCCTGGAAGTTGTTGTCTCTGTGTTTACAGTTGAAAAGTTTGACTTGAATTGATCGTGCTCATGTAGCGGTTCTGATAAATTTTATCTTTTGTTGTAAAACTTTTGCGTTTAGAGGAGATTGTATTTGTTTCTCCTCTCGGCTTGCGCTATCTTTGTCTTCCAAAATATATTTCGATGAAATTTACAGAACAGAAGTTAAAGGGGGTTTTTGTCATAGAACCGCAGGTGTTTGGCGATAGCCGGGGATATTTTATGGAAAGTTATAAGAAGGAACTTTTCGAGAAGTATATAGGGGTTGTCGATTTTATTCAAGACAACGAGTCGCGGTCGAGTTATGGCGTAGTGAGGGGGCTCCATTTCCAAAGGGGTGAATGGTCACAGTCCAAATTGGTGAGAGTGACACAGGGGCGTGTCTATGACGTGGTTGTTGATTTGCGTCGTACGTCCCCTACGTTCGGGCAGTATGTAGGGATAGAGCTGTCCGATGAAAATAAAAAGCAACTTTTTGTTCCCAGAGGGTTTGCTCACGGTTTTGCTGTATTGAGTGAAACTGCCCAATTCTGTTACAAGGTAGATAATGTATATGCTCCTCATGAGGAAGTGACATTGTTTTATAACGATCCTCATGTGGCCGTGCAATGGCCTATAAAGGCCGAGGAAATGTTGCTCTCGGAAAAAGATAAGAAGGGACTCGGATTTGAGGAAATCGAGGTTTTCGAATAAAACGAAAATTTTATATTCGTTTTTTTAATGTTTATGGCATAAAGAGAAAAAGCTGAAAAATAATCCCAATATGTTTGGTTTTTAATGATTTAGTCTTTATCTTTGCACCACTTTTGATGCCGTAGAAGGTCGATATTTTTATATAATCGCTTGATTATGTGAAAGTAATGGCTGGTTTTGGTGTCGTGGATAAAGAGAAAAATAAGAAGAGTTATAAGTAAAAGATTTTTTAAAAAAAAAGTTCTAAGAAATGCCTACAATTCAACAATTAGTAAGAAAAGGACGGGTTGTATTGGAAGACAAGAGTAAATCTCCCGCATTGGATTCATGTCCTCAAAGACGTGGCGTGTGTGTGAGAGTTTACACGACGACTCCTAAAAAACCTAACTCTGCCATGCGTAAAGTAGCTCGTGTGCGCTTAACCAACGGGAAAGAGGTGAACTCTTATATACCGGGTGAAGGTCACAATTTGCAAGAGCACTCTATTGTACTTGTCCGTGGCGGTCGTGTGAAAGACCTTCCCGGTGTGCGTTATCACATCGTTCGTGGTACATTGGATACCGCAGGAGTGGGAGGACGTACGCAACGCCGATCCAAGTATGGCGCTAAGAGACCGAAAGCGGGCGCTGCACCTGCCGCAAAGGGTAAAAAATAAGAATCCCCTTTTTATAAAGGCCAGCAAAGAGAATTAAAGAATTAGTGTCGAACACTGGTTCTCGTTTATTGGATAGGCTGATTGGGTTGAGTAAATGAGGTCGGCGGACTTCGTTGAAGATGTAAAGGACAGCAACCAAAAACAAGAACGACAATTTATTGTAAAAAATGAGAAAAGCAAAACCAAAGAAACGGGTTGTATTACCAGATCCCGTATTCAATGATGTGAGGGTTTCGAAGTTTGTAAACCACTTGATGTATGACGGCAAAAAGAATATTGCCTATACTATTTTCTACAGTGCATTGGAGATTGCGAAATCTAAGTTGCCGAACGAGGAAAAATCTGCCCTCGAAATATGGAAGAAAGCCCTAGAAAATATTACACCTCAAGTAGAGGTTAAATCTCGCCGTGTGGGTGGTGCTACTTTCCAAGTACCTACGGAAATCCGCCCCGATCGTAAGGAATCTATTTCAATGAAAAATCTTATTATCTATTCTCGTAAAAGAGGAGGCAAAACGATGGCCGACAAATTGGCTGCCGAGATTGTCGACGCTTTTAACGAACAGGGTGGTGCGTTTAAACGTAAAGAAGATATGCACAAGATGGCAGAAGCTAACCGTGCATTCGCTCATTTTAGATTTTAATTGAATAAAATAAGAAATAAAGAAAATGGCAAAATCTGACGCTCATTTGAAATATACCAGAAACATTGGTATTATGGCACACATCGATGCCGGTAAGACAACGACTTCGGAACGTATTTTGTTCTATACGGGGTTGACGCACAAGATCGGTGAAGTACACGATGGTGCTGCTACAATGGACTGGATGGAGCAGGAGCAAGAACGTGGTATAACCATTACATCTGCCGCTACTACCGCTTTCTGGAATTATAAGGACGAGAAGTTTAAAATCAACTTGATCGATACTCCGGGGCACGTGGACTTTACCGTAGAGGTAGAGCGCTCTTTGCGTGTATTGGACGGAGCTGTGGCTGCGTTTTGTGCGGTCGGCGGTGTTGAACCTCAGTCCGAGACTGTATGGCGCCAAGCCGATAAATACAATGTTCCTCGTATCGGTTACGTGAATAAAATGGACCGTTCGGGTGCGAATTTCTTTGAAGTTGTCCGTCAGTTAAAAGACGTTTTGGGTGCGAATCCTTGCCCCATTCAAGTACCTATCGGTGCAGAAGAGACGTTCAAAGGCGTGGTCGACTTGGTGAGAATGAAAGCTATTTATTGGCATGACGAGGCAATGGGTGCTGATTATAGTGTGGAGGAAATTCCAGCTAGTTTGCAAGCCGAGTGCGATGAATGGAGGGACAAACTGCTTGAAAAAATAGCCGAGTGTGATGATGAGTTGATGGAGAAGTATTTCACGGATCCTTCGACTATCACCGAAGAGGAAATTATGCGTGCAATTCGTAAAGGAACGTTGGCTATGCAGATTGTTCCTATGATTTGCGGTTCTTCTTTCAAGAACAAGGGTGTACAGCCTCTGCTCGATGCCGTGTGTGCGTTTTTACCCAGCCCGGTAGATACTCCTGCCGTAGTGGGACACGATGTGAATGATCCCGAAAAGGAAATCGTTCGTCATCCTTCTTTCGATCAGCCGATGTGTGCGCTCGCTTTCAAGATTGCAACCGACCCTTATGTAGGTCGTCTCTGCTTCTTCCGTGTGTATTCGGGAGAAGTCGTAGCGGGTTCTTATGTGCTTAATTCCCGTTCGGGTAAGAAAGAGCGTGTTTCCCGTTTGTTCCAAATGCACTCGAATAAACAAAATCCGAAAGAATCTATCGACTGTGGCGATATTGGCGCAGGAGTAGGTTTCAAAGATATTCGCACGGGTGATACGTTGTGTGCAGAAGATGCTCCTATC
This sequence comes from Barnesiella sp., assembly GCF_022723415.1. NCBI lineage: Bacteria > Pseudomonadati > Bacteroidota > Bacteroidia > Bacteroidales > Barnesiellaceae > Barnesiella > Barnesiella sp. The sequence continues at coordinate 38,812 of NZ_JAIJHU010000014.1, forward strand.
GTTCTCGAAGCTATGGATTTCCCTGCACCTGTGATCGGTATTGCAGTTGAACCTAAGACACAGAAAGATCTCGATAAGTTGGGTATCGGCTTGCAGAAATTGGCCGAAGAAGACCCGACCTTTACCGTGGCTACCAATGAAGAGACCGGACAAACGGTTATCAGTGGTATGGGTGAGCTTCACCTCGAAATTATTATCGATCGTTTGAAACGTGAGTTCAAAGTCGAGTGTAATCAAGGCCGTCCTCAGGTTACTTACAAAGAGGCTATTACCAAACCGGTTGAGTTGCGTGAAGTGTTTAAAAAACAAACCGGTGGTCGTGGTAAGTTTGCCGATATTATCGTACGTGTAGAACCTTCTACTCGTGAAGAAGGCGGATTGGAATTTGTCGATGAAGTAAAAGGTGGTAATATTCCTAAGGAATTTATTCCTTCTATTCAGAAAGGTTTCACTACCGCTATGAAAAACGGTGTGTTGGCCGGTTATCCCGTAGACAGTTTAAAAGTTACTGTAATCGATGGTTCGTTCCACCCGGTGGACTCTGACCAGCTTTCGTTCGAACTTTGTGCTATCCAAGCATTTAAAAAGGCTTGTGAAAAGGCCGGTCCCGTATTGTTGGAGCCAATCATGAAGATCGAGGTTGTAACTCCCGAAGAAAGTATGGGTGATGTGATTTCGGACTTGAATAAACGTCGTGGTCAAATCGAAGGTATGGAATCCAGCCGTTCGGGTGCTCGTATCGTGAAAGCCACAGCACCTCTTGCCGAGATGTTCGGTTATGTAACAGCGTTGCGTACCATTACTTCCGGTCGTGCTACTTCGACGATGTCGTTCTCGCATTATTCCGAAGTAAGTTCTTCGATTGCAAAGAATGTATTGACAGAGGTGAACGGTAGAGTAGATTTATTGTAATTAACTATCAAATATCAATATGAGCCAAAAAATCAGAATTAAATTGAAGTCTTACGATCATAACTTGGTTGATAAATCGGCCGAGAAAATCGTGAAGACGGTGAAAGCTACGGGAGCAGTAGTGAGCGGGCCGATTCCTCTACCTACTCACAAACGTATTTTCACGGTAAACCGCTCGACTTTCGTAAATAAAAAATCGAGAGAGCAATTCGAGTTGTCTTCATTCAAACGTCTTATTGACATTTACAGTTCTACTGCAAAGACTGTGGATGCGTTGATGAAGTTGGAATTGCCGAGCGGAGTAGATGTAGAAATTAAAGTGTGATTAAAAAATTAAGTAGAAATGCCAGGATTATTAGGAAAAAAAATCGGAATGACATCCGTTTTCAGTGCCGAGGGTAAAAATGTACCATGCACTGTTATCGAAGTTGGTCCTTGTGTAGTTACGCAATTGAAAACCGTTGAAAAAGACGGGTACGAGGCTGTGCAAGTAGGATTTATCGACAAGAAAGATAAACACACTACCAAGCCCGAAGCCGGTCATTTCAAGAAAGCAGGCGTAACGCCCAAGAGACACTTGGCCGAGTTCAAATTCGACACCGAATATAAATTGGGCGATACGATTGCTGTCGATTTGTTTGAAGGTGCGGAGTACGTAGATGTAATCGGCGTATCAAAAGGAAAAGGTTTCCAAGGTGTAGTTAAGCGTCATGGCTTCGGTGGTGTGGGACAAACCACTCACGGTCAGCATAACCGCTTACGTGCCCCCGGTTCTATCGGTGCATGTTCATATCCAGCCCGTGTATTCAAGGGTACACGTATGGCCGGCCAGATGGGTAATCACCGCGTAACCGTGCAAAACCTCCAAGTGTTAAAAGTAATACCCGAACACAATCTTTTGCTTATTAAAGGATCTGTGCCCGGAAGTAAAGGTTCAATCGTAATAATTGAGAAATAATGGAACTGAGCGTATATAACATTAAAGGTGAGGACACAGGTAAGAAGGTTGTTTTGGACGATGCTGTATTTGGTATCGAACCCAATGATCACGCCGTATATCTCGATGTGAAACAATACTTGGCAAACTTGCGTCAAGGTACTCACAAATCAAAAGAAAGAAGCGAAGTATCTGGTAGTACCCGTAAGTTGAAAAGACAAAAAGGTACGGGAGGTGCTCGTAGCGGAGATATCAATTCTCCTGTGATGGTAGGTGGTGGCCGTGTATTCGGTCCTAAACCTCGTGACTATCGTTTCAAATTGAACAAGAAAGTAAAAGCGCTTGCTCGTAAATCGGCATTGACTTACAAGGCTCAGGACAATGCGATCGTAGTAGTCGAAGACTTTTCTTTCGATGCTCCTAAGACCAAAGAGTTCGTGAACTTGCTCAAAAATTTGCAAGTTGCTGATAAAAAGTCACTTTTGGTTTTATCGGAACAAAATAAAAACGTATATTTGTCGTCCCGTAATCTCACGGGAGCAAATGTTATAACGGTTTCGGAACTCAATACATACAAAGTGTTGGATAACAAGGCTTTGGTTTTGACTGAAAGTACGGTAGCCGCTATAAATAACTTTTGATGTAAGGAGGCTTGAATATGGGAATAATAATTAAACCTATCGTAACGGAGAAAATGACAGCCATGGGCGAAAAATATAATCGTTATGGTTTCCGCGTTGATCCGAAAGCAGATAAACTGCAAATTAAAAAAGCAGTTGAAGAAATGTACAATGTTACTGTTGTATCGGTAAACACGATGAATTATCGTGGAAAAAACAAGAGCCGTTATACCAAGACGGGCCTTATTTCCGGTAGAACGGCTGCTTATAAAAAAGCCCTAGTTACATTGAAAGAAGGAGAAACTATTGATTTTTATAGCAATATCTAATTGAACAATGGCAGTAAGAAAATTAAAGCCCACAACACCGGGGCAAAGACACAAAATTATTGGTGCATTTGATACTATCACTGCTAGCGCGCCAGAAAAATCTCTTGTAGTAGGTGTCAGAAAATCGGGTGGTCGTAACAATGAAGGGCATTTGACAATGCGCTATATCGGAGGCGGTCACAAGAGAAAATACAGACTTATCGACTTCAAGAGAAATAAAGACGGTGTACCCGCTACTGTAAAGACAATCGAATACGATCCTAACCGTTCGGCTCGTATCGCGTTGTTGTTTTATGCAGACGGTGAGAAACGTTACATTATTGCACCCAACGGCTTGGAAGTTGGAGCAACCTTGATGTCTGGCGAAAATGCGGCTCCCGAAGTAGGAAATGCATTGCCGCTGAAAAACATACCTATCGGTACTGTTATTCACAACATCGAGTTACGTCCGGGACAAGGAGCCTTTTTGGTTCGTTCGGCCGGTACATTCGCTCAGTTGACTTCGAGAGAAGGCGATTATGCAATTATCAAATTACCTTCTGGAGAAACCAGAAAGATCCTCGCAACCTGTAAAGCTACTATCGGTAGTGTAGGAAATTCGGACCACGCACTCGAACGTTCGGGTAAAGCCGGCCGCTCTCGCTGGTTGGGCCGTCGTCCTCGCAACCGTGGTGTTGTGATGAACCCTGTTGATCACCCCATGGGTGGTGGTGAAGGACGTGCATCAGGAGGACACCCCAGATCTAGAAAAGGTTTGTATGCAAAAGGTTTGAAGACCAGAGCTCCGAAGAAACACTCTTCGAAGTATATTATTGAAAGAAGGAAAAAGTAATCTGATAAATTGACAACAACATGAGTCGTTCATTAAAAAAAGGCCCATATATCAGTGTGAAGCTGGATAAAAAAGTTGCTGCCATGGAGGCATCAGGCAAGAAGTCTGTTATCAAAACATGGTCGCGTGCATCTATGATTTCTCCCGATTTCGTAGGTCATACTTTTGCAGTACACAATGGTAATAAATTTATTCCCGTATATGTTACCGAAAACATGGTGGGGCACAAACTCGGTGAGTTCGCTCCTACACGCACATTCCGCGGCCATGCAGGTAACAAGAAAAAATAAGGCCTGAGGGAATGCGAGTTTTAATACAATTAAAGAATTGAAAAATGGGTGCAAGAAAAAGAGAATCAGCCAATAGAAGGAAGGAAGCTCTGAAAACTCAATATTTCGCCAAGTTGAATAATGTTCCCACATCTCCCCGTAAAATGCGTTTGGCCGCAGATATGGTAAGAGGTATGGAGGTATTCAAAGCTCTCGGCGTGTTGAAGTTCTCGAATAAAGAAGCTTCGCAAAGACTGGAAAAACTGTTGCGTTCTGCCATTGCCAATTGGGAGCAAAAGAACGAACGCAAAGCCGAAAACGGAGAACTTTACATCTCTACGATCTATGTGGATTGTGCAGCGATGCTTAAACGTCTTCGTCCGGCTCCGCGAGGAAGAGGTTACAGAATTCGTAAACGTTCGAACCATGTAACATTGTTTGTTGATACAATAAATAAAAACGATAACAAAAACTAATTGCTGGATGGGACAGAAAGTAAATCCGATAAGTAACCGTTTGGGAATCATCAGAGGTTGGGATTCCAATTGGTATGGCGGTAAAAACTATGGTGACAGGTTGTTGGAAGACAGCAAGATCCGCAAGTATTTGAATGCCCGTCTTGCAAAAGCCAGCGTTTCACGCATAGTTATAGAACGTACGTTGAAATTGATAACCATTACCGTGTGTACCGCTCGTCCGGGACTTATTATCGGTAAAGGTGGCCAAGAGGTAGACAAACTCAAAGAAGAATTGAAGAAAATTACCGATAAGGACGTACAAATCAATATCTACGAAGTAAAACGCCCCGAGCTTGATGCCGAAATAGTAGCTAGTAATGTCGCTCGTCAAATCGAAGGCAAGATAGCTTACCGTCGTGCTGTCAAAATGGCTATCGCATCGACTATGCGAATGGGAGCCGAAGGTATCAAAGTGCAAGTATCGGGTCGTTTGAACGGAGCTGAGATGGCTCGTTCCGAAATGTACAAAGAAGGTAGAACCCCCCTTCATACATTGCGTGCCGATATTGACTATGCATTGGTAGAAGCTCATACGAAAGTGGGAGTTATCGGTGTTAAGGTTTGGATTTGCCGTGGCGAAGTTTACGGAAAAAAAGACCTTGCTCCTGCATTCACCAACAGTGCCAAAGAAGCACGCGGTGGAAATGGCGCTCCGAAAAAGGGCTTCAGAAAACCCAAAACTAACCGCTAAACGAAATTGAACTATGTTACAACCGAAAAAAACTAAATTCAGAAGACAGCAAAAAGGTCGCCAAAAGGGTAACGCCCAAAGAGGTAACCAGCTGGCTTTCGGATCTTTCGGCATCAAGTCGTTAGATACTAAATGGATTACAGGTCGTCAAATCGAGGCCGCTCGTGTTGCTGTAACTCGTTACATGCAACGTCAAGGACAGATTTGGATCCGTATATTCCCCGATAAACCTATTACTAAGAAGCCGGCCGATGTACGTATGGGTAAAGGTAAAGGTAATCCCGAAGGATTCGTATTCCCTATTACTCCGGGTCGTGTAATCATCGAAGTAGAAGGTGTGCCTTATGAGATAGCCAAAGAAGCTTTACGCCTCGGTGCACAAAAGCTTCCTGTAACTACTAAGTTCGTTGTTCGTCGTGACTACGACGCCAGTCAAAATGTGTAAGTTATGAAAAAAGCAGAAATTAAAGAATTAGGCTCCAAAGAGTTACAAGAAAGATTGGATGCAGCGGTAGCTGCTCTCAACCAGTTGGAGATCACCCACAGCATTTCGCCGTTGGATAGTCCTGCTAAAATAACTCACGAACGCAGGATGATTGCGCGTATGAAAACCGAGTTGCGCAAACGGGAACTTAATAAAAAATAATCAGCCACATATCTAAGATGGAAAGTAGAAATTTAAGAAAAGAGAGAATCGGTGTGGTTTCCAGCAACAAGATGGAAAAAACGATCACGGTGACCGTGAAGTGGAAAGAAAAACACCCGATTTATGGTAAATTCGTGAATAAGACGAAGAAATACCATGCTCATGACGAGAAGAACGAATGCAACATCGGTGATACCGTGAGGCTGATGGAAACTCGTCCTTTGAGCAAAACAAAGAGATGGAGATTAGTAGAAATCATCGAAAGAGCTAAGTAATTATGATACAACAAGAATCAAGACTTACAGTAGCTGACAACAGCGGAGCTAAGGAAGCTCTTTGTATTCGTGTGTTGGGAGGAACGGGACGTCGTTACGCTTCGGTAGGCGATGTTATCGTCGTAGCGATAAAGAGCGCTATCCCTTCGAGCGATGTGAAAAAAGGTGCCGTATCGAAAGCTATTATCGTGCGCACGAAAAAAGAAATCCGTCGTCAAGACGGGTCGTACATTCGCTTCGATGACAATGCATGCGTATTGTTGAATAATGCAGGTGAATTGCGCGGCAGTCGTATTTTCGGCCCGGTGGCAAGAGAGTTGCGTGCCGTGAACATGAAAATCGTGTCGTTAGCACCCGAAGTACTTTAATCGAATAAAGTTAAAGATTAAATGAGCAAGTTACATATTAAAAAGGGAGATACAGTCTATGTAAACGCCGGTGAAGACAAAGGCAAGACCGGTCGTGTCCTGAGCGTGTTGGTGAAAGAACAACGTGCTATCGTAGAAGGTATCAATATGGTCTCCAAGAGTACCAAACCTAATGCCAAAAACCCTCAGGGAGGTATAGTGAAAAAAGAAGCTCCTATTCATATTTCCAATTTGAATCCTCTGGATCCGAAGACGGGTAAACCCACTCGTATCGGCCGGAAGAAAAATGAAGCAGGCGTTTCAGTACGTTATTCTAAAAAATCAGGAGAGGAGATTAAGTAATGAGCAATACCGCAAATCTGAAAAAAGATTATCTCGAAAGAATCGTGCCCGCCTTGCAGAAGGAGTTTAATTATTCCACGGTTATGCAGGTGCCTGTTTTGAAAAAGATCGTGATCAATCAAGGTCTTGGAGAAGCTACGGCCGACAAGAAAATCATCGAAACCGCCATCAATGAGTTGACGGCCATCACCGGTCAGAAAGCAGTGGCTACACTCTCGCGCAAAGATATTTCGAATTTTAAACTTCGTAAAAAAATGCCTATCGGCGTGATGGTAACCCTCCGTCGCGAACGCATGTACGAGTTCCTCGAACGTCTGGTGCGTGTGTCTCTTCCCCGTATCCGCGACTTCAAAGGTATCGAAAGCAAACTCGATGGGCGAGGAAATTATACCCTCGGAATTCAGGAACAAATTATTTTCCCTGAAATTAATATCGATAGTATTACCAAAATTATGGGAATGAATATTACCTTTGTAACCTCTGCCAAAACAGATGAAGAAGGGTATGCTCTTCTCAAAGCATTTGGTTTACCTTTTAAAAACGCAAAAAAAGACTAAGATATGGCAAAAGAATCGATGAAAGCTCGTGAAGTGAAGAGAGCCAAATTAGTTGCCAAGTATGCCGAAAAGAAAAAACAGCTTAAAGCAGAAGGTAATTATGAGGCACTTCAACTGTTGCCGAAAAACGCTTCGCGTGTACGTCTGCACAACCGTTGTAAAATCACCGGTCGTCCCAAAGGATATATCCGTCAATTCGGGATATCCCGTATACAGTTTCGCGAAATGGCTTCGGCTGGACTTATCCCGGGCGTAAAAAAAGCAAGCTGGTAATTATTTTTAGTGTTAAATATTGTCCGGAGAATCCGGATCAATTTAAACAAATTTTTATATGACAGATCCAATAGCAGATTATCTGACAAGATTGAGAAACGCCATCAAAGCTCATCACAGAGTTGTTGAAGTGCCGGCCTCGAAATTGAAAAAAGAAATCACGAAAATCCTTTTTGAAAAAGGCTACATTCTTAATTACAAGTTTGTAGAAGACGGTCCCCGAGGCACGATCAAGATTGCCTTGAAGTATGACCCCGTAAACAAAGTGAGCGCAATCCAGAAACTCATTCGCATATCGAGTCCGGGTTTGCGTCGTTACACCGGTTATAAAGATATGCCGCGTGTATTGAACGGTTTGGGTATTGCGATTCTCTCTACCTCGAAAGGCGTTATGACTAATAAAGAAGCCAGCGACCTGAAAATAGGTGGAGAAGTATTATGTTACATTTACTAATTAAAAGGAGGTATATATTATGTCAAGAATAGGAAAATTGCCCATAGTAATACCCGCCGGAGTTACCGTTACTATTTCCGGAAATGAGGTAAAAGTAAAAGGACCCAAAGGGGAATTGGTACAGACCGTATCGCCCGAAATTAAAGTTGAAATGGTAGACGGGGAAATTCATGTGACCCGGCCTAACGATGAGAAACAAACTCGCGCCCTTCATGGCCTTTACCGTGCGTTGATTCACAATATGGTAGTCGGCGTATCCGAAGGTTATAAAAAAGAGTTGGAACTTGTCGGTGTAGGTTACCGTGCACAAAGTCAAGGTCAAGTGCTTGAACTTTCGCTCGGTTATTCTCACGCCATCTTTTTGAGACTTCCTGCCGAAATAAAGGTAGAAGCAAAATCAGAGAGAAATAAAAACCCGTTGATTATTCTCGAATCGTGCGACAAACAACTGATCGGCCAAGTATGCGCCAAAATCCGTTCGTTCCGCAAACCTGAACCTTACAAGGGTAAAGGTATCAAGTTCGTTGGTGAGGTAATCCGCAGAAAATCGGGTAAATCGGCAGGCGCCAAATAATCATTAAACAGGTATTATCATGACAACGAAGATAGAAAGAAGAATTAAAATCAAAACCCGTATACGTGGTAAAATATCCGGTACGGCCGAGCGTCCTCGTATGACGGTGTTTAGAAGTAATAAGCAAATATATGTGCAATTGGTCGACGACCTTGCCGGGAAAACGCTTGCCGCAGCCTCTTCGAGGGGTATGGAAGCCGCTCCTAAAAAAGAGTTGGCTGCAAAAGTGGGACAGGAAATCGCCAAGAAAGCACAGGAAGCCGGTATTACCTCGGTTGTTTTTGACCGCAACGGTTACCTGTATCATGGGAGAGTAAAAGAATTAGCTGATGCTGCCCGCAATGGCGGCCTTAAATTTTAATCGTCATGACAGGAAAAAATAATAGAGTAAAGTCAACAAATGACATTGAGTTGAAAGACCGTTTGGTTGCTATCAACCGTGTAACGAAAGTGACCAAGGGTGGTCGTACTTTCAGCTTTTCGGCAATTGTTGTGGTAGGTAACGAAGCCGGTATCGTAGGCTGGGGCTTGGGTAAGGCGAGCGAAGTAACCACGGCTATCGCCAAAGGCGTGGAAGCTGCTAAGAAAAATCTCGTGAAAGTTCCGGTGCTCAAAGGTACTATCCCTCACGATCAATTGGCAAAATTCGGTGGAGCTCTCGTATATATCAAGCCCGCTTCTCCGGGTACTGGAGTAAAGGCCGGTGGTGCTATGCGTGCCGTTCTTGAAAGTGTGGGTATTACCGACGTGCTTGCGAAGTCGAAAGGTTCGTCCAATCCTCACAATTTAGTGAAGGCTACGATCGCTGCATTGTGCGAATTGAGAGATGCTGCTACAGTCGCTCAAAACAGAGGTATCTCTGTTGAAAAAGTCTTTAAAGGTTAATACGGAGGACAAGCAATGGAAAAAATAAAAATCAAACAAGTTAAAAGCCGCATCAATTGCCCTGCTGTACAGAAAAAGACTCTTGATGCACTGGGCCTTAAAAAACTCAACAGTGTTGTAGAGCACAACGCTACTCCCCAAATCTTGGGTATGGTAGAGAAGGTTAAACACCTTGTAAAAGTAGTTGAGTAATTTTATCCATCGATTAAAAAAATAACAAATATGGACTTGAGTAATTTAAAACCCGCCGAAGGGTCAACCAAAACAAGAAAGAGAATCGGTCGTGGACCGGGTTCGGGTTTGGGCGGAACTTCTACCAGAGGTCATAAAGGAGCAAAGTCGCGTTCGGGTTACAAACGTAAGATCGGCTTTGAAGGTGGTCAGATGCCACTTCAACGCCGAGTTCCGAAATTCGGTTTCAAGAATATAAACCGTGTAGAATATAAAGCTATCAATATCGATACTTTACAAGCTCTGGCCGATAGCCAAAGGCTCGATAAAATTGGTATTGAAACACTTGTCGCTGCCGGATTTATTTCGTCGAAACAGTTAGTGAAAATTCTTGGTAAAGGAGCTCTTACGGCTAAATTGGAAGTCAGTGCCCACGCATTTTCCAAAACAGCCGAAGCTGCTATCGTTGCCGCAGGTGGAACAGTAGTCAAACTCTAATACAATGAGAGCAATAGAAACTATAAAAAACATTTGGAAAATCGAAGATCTGCGTAAGCGTATCATCACCACGATTTTGTTGGTGCTGGTATATCGCGTTGGATCATACGTCGTGCTTCCCGGTATCGATCCTGCTAATTTGGACGCATTGCGCAGCCAAACGAGCAAAGGGTTGATGCAGTTGCTCGATATGTTTTCGGGAGGAGCATTCTCCAATGCTTCTATATTTGCATTGGGTATTATGCCTTATATCACCGCCTCGATTGTTATCCAACTCTTGGGTATGGTGATGCCCTCGTTCCAGAAGCTGCAACGCGAAGGCGAGAGCGGTCGTACGAAACTTAACCAATACACCCGCTATTTGACCGTTATCATTCTGCTCATGCAAGGACCTGCCTATTTGGTGAACCTTAAAGTGCAGATGGGTTCGGCCTTATTCCCCTCCGGTTGGTTGTTTATAGTTTCTTCTACAATCGTGCTTGCCGCTGGTAGTATGTTTATTATGTGGTTGGGCGAACGTATTACCGATAAAGGTATTGGAAACGGTATTTCGTTTATAATCCTTGTCGGTATTATCGCACGTTTGCCGCTGGCTTTCGCCGCTGAGTTTACGAGCCGTTTGGCCTCTAAACAAGGTGGTCTTGTGATGTTCCTTATCGAGATTATTTTCTTGTTGGCCGTAATCGCCGCAGCGATACTTCTTGTACAAGGTACACGGAAAGTCCCCGTACAATATGCTAAACGTATTGTTGGAAATAAACAATATGGAGGAGCCCGCCAGTATATTCCGTTAAAGGTAAATACAGCCGGTGTAATGCCTATCATTTTTGCTCAGGCGATTATGTTTATACCCATTACAATCGCGGGATTCAGCGCCTCGAATGCAAGCTCGTTTTGGAGTTCTTTCATGTCGATGACAGGGTTTTGGTATAACTTCGTGTTCGCAATCCTTATTATCCTCTTTACCTACTTCTATACGGCAATAACGGTTCAGCCTACACAAATGGCGGAAGATATGAAACGAAACAACGGCTTTATCCCCGGTGTCAAACCCGGAAAGAAAACAGCCGATTATCTCGACTCTATTATGTCGAGAATCACGTTGCCCGGTTCTATCTTTTTGGCTATTGTAGCTATTTTGCCCGCTTTTGCTCAAATATGCGGAGTCAGCGCCGAGTTCTCACAATTCTTCGGTGGAACCTCTCTCCTCATTTTGGTAGGTGTGGTATTGGATACCTTGCAACAGATTGAGAGCCATTTAATGATGCGCCATTACGACGGCCTGATGAAATCGGGTAAAATAAAAGGACGTAGCGGAGCTTATTAAAAAAGGATACAGGTAATGATTTATCTTAAAACAGATGAAGAGATAGAGTTGATGCGAGAGAGTAATCTCTTGGTGGGTATGACTTTGGGCGAAATGGCCAAGTGGATCGCACCGGGGATTACTACGCTGAAACTCGATAAGATAGCCGAAGAATTTATCCGGGATCATGGTGCTCAGCCAGGATTTCTGGGTTATGGAGGCTTTCCCAATACGCTCTGCATCTCAGTGAATGAAGTGATTGTGCACGGCATTCCCAACAGCTATGCATTGAGAGAGGGAGATATTGTTTCTATTGATTGTGGTGCTGTAAAGAATGGATTTAACGGAGACTCGGCCTACACATTTTGTGTGGGGGAAGTAGTCCCGGAGATCAGACAATTGCTCAAAACCACGAAAGAATCGCTCTATTTAGGCATCGAACATGCTGTTGAAGGAAAACGTATAGGTGATATCGGCCATGCCGTCCAGACCTATTGTGAAGCCCGTGGATATTCTGTCGTGAGAGAGTTGTGTGGACATGGTATCGGAAAAAAACTTCACGAGGAGCCCAACGTCCCCAATTATGGACGACCGGGAACAGGTCCGTTACTGAAAAATGGCATGTGTATTGCCATTGAGCCTATGATAAATATGGGATCACGCAATATTGTCATCGAACGAGACGGTTGGACGACCCGTACAAGAGACCGTAAACCGGCGGCCCACTTCGAGCATACGATAGCGATCAAGGGAGGGAAAGCCGATATACTATCTTCTTTTGAATACGTAGAGCAAGTTTTAGGAGAAAAATCAATATAACTAATATATGGCGAAACAATCTGCAATAGAACAAGATGGTGTAATCGTGGAAGCATTGTCGAATGCTATGTTCCGCGTGGAGTTGGAAAACGGGCATGAAATAACCGCCCATATTTCGGGAAAGATGCGTATGCACTTTATAAAGATACTCCCGGGAGATAAGGTAAGGATAGAAATGTCTCCTTATGATTTAACCAAAGGAAGAATTGCTTTTAGATATAAATAAAAAACAATAATATGAAAGTAAGAGCATCATTGAAAAAACGTACGCCCGATAGCAAAATCGTGAGAAGACACGGCCGCTTGTACGTAATTAACAAGAAAAATCCTAAGTATAAACAACGTCAAGGATAATTTTATTATTAATTTTGCAAATTAAAAGATTCTAATATATGGCAATAAGAATTGTTGGTGTAGACCTGCCGCAAAATAAAAGAGGAGAAATCGCCTTGACCTATATCTATGGTATCGGTCGTAGTGCGGCGAATTCTATTTTGAGTAAAGCCGGCATTGACAGAGACATCAAAGTTAAGGATTGGACCGACGATCAGTCGGCAAAGGTACGTGAAATCATTAGTACCGAGTATAAGGTGGAAGGTGACCTTCGTACCGAAATACAATTGAATATTAAACGTCTTATGGATATCGGTTGTTATCGTGGTATCCGTCATCGTATCGGTTTGCCTGTGAGAGGCCAAAGTACCAAGAATAACGCCCGTACGCGTAAAGGTAGAAAGAAAACCGTTGCAAATAAGAAAAAAGCTACTAAATAATAAGTAAGTATGGCAAAGAAAACAGTCGCAGCAAAGAAGAGGGTTGTTAAGGTTGATGCCGTTGGCCAAGCCCATATCCATTCTTCGTTCAACAACATCATTGTAACGCTTGCCAATAGCGAAGGACAAGTGATCTCTTGGTCTTCGGCAGGTAAAATGGGCTTTAGAGGCTCTAAGAAAAATACTCCTTATGCCGCTCAAATGGCCGCACAAGATTGTGCAAAGGTGGCTTTTGATTTAGGTTTGAGGAAAGTAAAGGCCTATGTAAAAGGTCCCGGAAACGGTCGTGAATCGGCTGTGAGAACTATACATGGCGCTGGTATCGAAGTAACCGAGATTATCGATGTTACGCCGCTGCCGCACAATGGTTGTCGTCCTCCTAAAAGAAGAAGAGTTTAATTTTTCTTTATTTGTAAACAGAGAATCCCGAACAGTGAATAGATTGCATATTAATCCTCTCTGCAATCGCGGCTGCACTTTTCTCGGTTCGCAATATTATAATTATTAAAAATTTTAGAAATGGCAAGATATACCGGACCTAGAACAAAAATCGCTCGTAAATTCGGCGAAGCTATTTTTGGCCCCGATAAAGTTCTTACGAAAAAGAACTATCCCCCGGGACAACATGGCATCAATAAAAGAAGAAAAACTTCTGAGTATGGTGTTCAGCTTCGTGAGAAACAAAAAGCTAAATACACGTATGGTGTATTGGAAAGACAATTTAGGAATCTGTTTGAGAAAGCTTCGCGTACTAAGGGTGTGAAAGGTGAAGTGCTCCTTCAATTGCTCGAAGCTCGTCTCGACAATGTCGTATTTCGCTTGGGTATAGCACCCACACGTGCAGCTGCCCGTCAGCTCGTTTTACATCGTCATATCGTAGTCGATGGCAAAGTGGTGAATATCCCGTCGTATTCGGTAAAACCGGGACAAGTAGTAGGCGTTCGTGAGAAAGCCAAATCTTTGGAGGTAATAGCCGATGCACTTGCTGGATTTAATCACAGCAAATATCCTTGGTTAGAATGGGACGAAAGCTTGAAAAGCGGTAAATTGTTGCATTTGCCCGAGAGAGCCGATATCCCTGAAAATATCAAAGAACAGTTGATCGTTGAGTTGTATTCTAAATAATAATTGATTCCATGGCGATATTAGCATTTCAAAAACCCGATAAAGTATTAATGCTGGAAGCGGACAATTTTTTCGGTAAATTCGAATTCCGTCCGTTGGAGCCCGGTTACGGTGTTACCGTAGGTAACGCTTTGCGCCGTATTCTCCTCTCCTCGCTCGAAGGCTTTGCGATTACGTCGATTCGCATCGACGGGGTAAAACATGAGTTTTCTACGATTCCCGGTGTAATCGAGGACGTGACGAATGTGATTCTGAACCTTAAAAAGGTGCGGTTCAAACAGGTCGTTGAAGAAATCGAGAATGAAAAAGTAACCATTACTGTTTCGGGTACGGAAGTGTTCAAGGCAGGAGATATCGGTAAGTCTCTTACCGGTTTTGAAGTTTTGAACCCCGACTTGGTTATTTGCCATTTGGATTCAAGCGCAAGTTTTCAAATAGATATCACTATCAACAAAGGCCGTGGTTATGTCCCCGCTGACGAGAACCGCAATCCGGCCGATGATGTAAATGTAATTCCCATCGACTCTATTTACACACCGATTCGGAATGTGAAATATGCTGTTGAAAACTTCCGTGTAGAACAGAAAACGGACTACGAAAAACTGATTTTAGAGATTACAACCGATGGTTCCATTCACCCCAAAGAAGCGTTGAAGGAAGCCGCTAAAATTCTTATTTATCACTTTATGTTGTTCTCTGACGAGAAAATTACGCTCGAGACCAATGATGCCGATGGTAATGAAGAATTTGATGAAGAAGTATTGCACATGCGTCAGTTGCTTAAAACCAAACTGGTCGATATGGATTTGTCAGTACGTGCGCTCAACTGCTTAAAATCGGCCGATGTCGAAACTCTTGGCGAATTGGTAGTATTCAATAAGACCGATTTATTGAAATTCCGTAACTTCGGTAAGAAGTCGTTGACAGAGCTCGATGAACTTTTGGCGAACTTGAATCTTTCGTTCGGAATGGATATCTCGAAGTATAAATTAGATAAAGAGTAAAACGATGAGACATAATAAAAAATTCAACCACTTGGGTCGTACCAAAGCTCACCGCGACGCTATGTTGTCCAATATGGCTACTTCTTTGATTCTTCACAAAAGAATCTTTACCACGTTGGCCAAAGCCAAAGCGTTGAGAGTGTACGTTGAGCCTCTGATCAATCGCGCAAAAGAAGATACTACCGCTTCTCGTCGTGTAGTTTTCCGCTATTTGCAGAGCAAAGAGGCTGTTACAGAATTGTTCAAAGAAATTTCGGTGAAGATAGCCGATCGCCCCGGAGGGTATACCCGTATTTTGAAGACAGGTAATCGCTTGGGCGATAACGCTAAAACTTGCTTCATTGAGCTTGTTGATTACAATGAAAACATGCTTAAAGAAAAAGTCGCTAAGAAAGCAACTCGTACGCGTCGTTCCAAAAAGAGTGCCGCTCCTGCTGCTGTGACTGCCGAGGCTCCTGCGAATGAGGCTCCTGTATCCGAAGCACCTGCAACTCCTGTCGAAGAGAAAGCAGCAGAATAAACTTTATTGCTTCATATATGGAAAAGAAAAGGCTCCCGATAACGGAGCCTTTTCTTTTTTAGGAAGGAGTATAGAGGGTATCAGAGAGAGTATCGTTCCTTCTGCCGGTTCTTTGTTATGGTAGAGAAACATTTTTTCTGTGTATTATTGTACCGTAGAGAGATTGCTATGTATTATACTATATGGCTTATGATAATGCCGTTGTTCATAGGCTCATAGGGTCGCAAATGTTTCTGAATGAATTTGTGTTTTGTAGATGGGTAAAAAAAGGAACTGAAAATACAATTCAGTTCCTTTTTTATGATTACATTTCGTATTACCGAAATGGATATAAGTCTTGTTACAGGCTTGTTATTTCACGACAACTTTGGTTGCGAATTGGCCGACTTTTACGATATAAATGCCGGGAATCGTCGTTAAATGACAATCTGTCTCTGTGACTTTTTGTGTAGAGATAAGTCGTCCGTCAGGTGTGAAAATAGAGAGCGTTTGTCCATTTGCTCCTGTTACGATAATTTTTCCTGTACCTCCGTATATTTTAGTAGAACTATCGACGATTGTTTCGATTCCGCTTCCATTTAGATTGTCGATACGGATATTGTCGATGAGTATATAGGGCAAGAGAGCGTGATGCGAAAAGAGTCTCAGTTGTATAATTTGGTCTTTATAGTCGTTCAGAGAAACCTCGACTTTTACCCACCCGTCTTTGTCGGACAGCTCGTACATTTTGAATGTTTTCAGAAGAGTAGGGTTTCCGTTGTGTACGACCGATACGCTTAGCTCGTTATTGTTTACTTCGTCTTCTCCTATGATATTGTATATATAGAACGTTAAGGTAGGAGTGGTGAGCCCGCTAAGGTCTATTTTCCCGGTGTCGAAAGTTCCGGTATCTTCTGAGTAAGAGCCCTCCGAACCCAGAAATCCGTTGTCTCCATCTTGCGATTCAATCTCCGAGTCTTCGGTTGTATAAGTACTCCATAAAGCATAGTCTTCGGGGTAAATACCGAAGATGTGGGATGCTTTCCCTTCTGCGAATGATTCGTGATAGGGGGTGGAATAAGCCGGTCCGATGGGTAAGAGGGGAGAATAGACGTAGTTTGAGATTCCTCCTTTGGTCTCGGCGACTACCGAATATTGGACAAAGGTTTGAACGGAGGTGTCATCGAGTGCTTTGAATGTTTTGGAAGTCCCGCTGATGTTTGAGAACAAAAGATTCGACTGGGAGCCTTCGCTGTAAATTCGGTAAGTTACAAATTCGGGATCGAGATTATTTCCTCGTATGTCGGTGGTAACGGGAGTCCAGCCGATAGTTACTTCTCCGGGAGTAGATGTTTCTACGAGCGTGATTCCGGTAGGATCCGAAGGTTCGAGTGTGCCTACGAATGCTTTCGTTTCGACGGCAGGGCTTTCTCCCGAAGCATTTACAGCAATGGCAGAATAAGTGTAACGGGAGCACTCGGGGACTTCGTCCACGAATGTCAGTTCCGAACCGGGTTCAGGGGTAGAGAATGTTTTTATCAGATTGCCGTCTCGCATGAGTTTCACACTTTCGAGCTCTGTTAGATCTTGTCCGTTCAGGTCAAGAGTAGGAGCCGTAAGGGATATATCGGCTTTCAGCTCGCCGTTGGTACGAGTATTAACCACGAGATTCGATGGGGCGGAAGGAGTAGAGGCTCCGGCGGCAGCGCCAACGGTTAAGTTGTTAACGGATATGGAGTATGTGTCGGCGGAGCTACAACCATGAATGCCGATATAATAAATCCCACTTTCTGTTGGTGAGATAGTTCCGGTATAAGCCTTGTAAACCGTATGTGCTATCGAAGTTTTTTCTATAATGGGGTTGACCAGAGCTTCGGGTGTTTTATCCTTACCGAACATGATTTCAAAAGTTTCTTGCGTAGTCTCGTTTCCTGTCAATATATTTACGGAAAAACTATACATTTTACCGCCTTCGAGGTTCAGTGCCGGGGTAATCAACCAATCGTCCATCGCCAATTCGGAGTTGTAGGAGATTTGTACCTTCCCAAAATAAGGCTCCCATTTTGTTCCGTCTTGATTGCTGTCGATGATTGTATAGCTTTCTAAAAAACTTTCGTCGGCAAATGTTTCGGAATAGGGTGGCGTTAAAGGCTCCGCTTGGGCGTTTTGTGCGGTTGTGACAGATTGACTGACTTGTGATGTCGCACTTAGTCCTAATGACATAGCGGCGCATAGAGATAAAGCCGCCCTTTTAATGTAATGAATTCTCATAATTGTGAAAATTTAATTAATGGTTGGTACTATGATAGATTAACTCATGTATATATTTTCCCTGTCTCTCTCAAACCTTTAAAACAAATTTATAGACAAAAGAAAAATGTATGAATATGTTGAAGTTAAAAATGTATAAAATCTGTCTAGAATAATACAGTTTGGAGTATTTCTTTTCAATTGGAATAAAATCGATATTAGACTTATTTGTTTGATAAGATGGATAAAAATCGTATCTTGCCAAGAAAACAAAAGCGATTGTTTTTGTGTTTACTATTATAATACAGTTATAAACTAAATAAAGACCAATATGAAAATAGAAACGATCAAAGCTCGTGAAATTCTCGACTCTCGGGGAAATCCCACGGTAGAAGTAGATGTGATACTCGATTCTGGTATTATGGGGCGAGCTGCGGTTCCTTCTGGCGCTTCGACAGGAGTGCATGAAGCCCTTGAATTGAGAGATGGTGATAAGAACCGATATGGAGGAAAAGGTGTGGAAAAAGCAGTTCGTCATGTTAATGACGTCATTGCCAAAGCTTTGAAAGGAGCTAATCCATTTGAACAAAGTAGCATAGATTCGGCTTTGATAGCCCTCGACGGTACTGCTACGAAATCGAAATTGGGGGCGAATGCTATATTGGGTGTCTCTTTGGCGGTTGCCAAAGCTGCGGCAGCACAATTGGGAATGCCGTTATATCGATATGTAGGAGGTGTCGATACTTATGTGATGCCTGTTCCTATGATGAATATCATCAATGGTGGTTCGCATTCCGATGCGCCTATTGCGTTTCAAGAATTTATGATTCGTCCTGTCGGGGCCGCTTCGTTCAAAGAGGCGCTTCGCATGGGAGCCGAAGTTTTTCATGCGCTGAAAAGCGTTTTACACGCTAAGGGATTGAGTACCGCTGTCGGTGATGAAGGCGGTTTCGCGCCTGCATTGCCGGGAACGGAGGCAGCGATAGAGACGATTCTCGAAGCCATTAGCAAAGCCGGATATATGCCCGGCAGAGATGTGAAAATTGCTTTGGATTGTGCTTCGTCGGAATTTTATATCGATGGAGTGTACGACTATACTAAGTTTGAAGGAGCTAACGGTGTGAAGCGGACGACACAGCAGCAAGCCGAATATTTGCAAGACCTCATTTTGCGTTATCCGATAGATTCGATTGAAGATGGCATGAGTGAAGAAGATTGGGACGGTTGGCGGTTATTGACCGATTTGATTGGAGATAAATGTCAGCTTGTGGGGGACGACCTTTTTGTCACCAATGTCGAATATCTTACAAAAGGTATACGCCAACATTGTGCTAATTCCATTTTGGTAAAGCTGAATCAGATAGGTACGTTGACCGAGACGTTGAGGGCTGTCCAATTAGCACAGCGCAATGGATATACGGCTGTTATATCGCATCGTTCTGGGGAAACCGAAGATGCCACTATTGCCGATATTGCGGTAGCCACTAATGCTGGGCAAATAAAAACAGGTTCACTGAGCCGCTCCGATCGTATGGCCAAATACAACCAACTTTTACGGATCGAGGAACAATTAGGAGATATTGCTCAATATGGATATAAGCAGGTAAACTAGTCAAAAGTTAGGAAAAAGAAAAGAAAATCCCAATACTTAAATAGTAATGGGATTTTTTTTGGAAAAAATGTTTAATTATAAAATCGTGAGGTACAGTCTATTGTATAATTTTCATGTTATACAGCATAAAAAAGTGGGAAAAAAATTTGGAGCGGAGTAGGAAAATGAATTAACTTTGCAACCGCAAAAGAGGAAACGGGGCACGCTCCGGGGAACTTTTTGTCAAGTTCATTGAAGGAATTGAAGAAGCAAGTGTAGTACAGTAAA
>NZ_JAIJHU010000124.1:0-2105 GCF_022723415.1 Barnesiella sp.
TGAATCTCTTGGCATTGACTGGCGCATTCCTACGGAACATGCTAATCTTTCGGAAAAGGATACAAAACATGAGGTATTGAAGGACTTTGAAAGTCCTTTTGAATACTAAATGTAGATTTATACAAATAAAACAACAAATACTAATCATTTAACATTAAGACAATGAAGGGAATAGTATTAGCAGGTGGTAGCGGTACACGCTTGTACCCAATCACCAAAGGTATCAGCAAGCAGCTGATTCCTATCTTTGACAAACCAATGATATATTATCCTATCTCGGTATTGATGTTGGCAGGTATTCGTGAGGTACTCATTATCTCAACTCCATTCGATCTGCCTGGTTTCAAGCGTCTATTAGGAGATGGTAGCCAGTTTGGAGTGAAGTTCGAGTATGCAGAGCAGCCTTCTCCTGATGGTTTGGCACAGGCATTCATCATTGGTGAGAAGTTTATTGGCGATGAGGCTACTTGCCTCGTATTGGGGGACAATATCTTCTATGGTGCAGGATTGAACCAGATGTTGCATCAGGCTGTAGTAGATGCAGAGCAGAACAACAAAGCTACAGTCTTCGGTTATCGTGTAAGTGATCCAGAGCGATATGGTGTGGCTGACTTTGATGAGCAAGGTAATTGTCTCAGCATCGAGGAGAAGCCTCAGCATCCAAAGAGCAATTATGCTGTAGTTGGCTTATACTTCTATCCTAATAAGGTGGTGGAAGTGGCAAAACATATCAAACCATCTGCTCGTGGTGAGTTGGAAATCACAACGGTGAATCAGGAGTTCTTGAAGGATAAGGAGCTGAAGGTACAGACCATGGCAAGAGGATTCGCCTGGCTTGACACAGGTACCCATGATTCCCTTTCAGAGGCATCTACCTTTATCGAAGTCTTGGAGAAGCGCCAGGGCTTGAAGGTAGCTTGCTTAGAAGGAATCGCATACCGTCAGGGGTGGATTACGGCTGAGAAACTTCGTGAGGTGGCACAGCCTATGCTCAAAAATGATTATGGAAGATATCTGCTTTCGATATTGGATGAAGGCAGTCAGACATTAAAGAAGAATTTAGAATACTAGGTCATGAATATTTTAGTAACAGGTGCTAACGGTCAGCTTGGAAATGAAATGCGAATCGTTAGTCAAAATACAACAGATCATTATATCTTTACTGATGTCAATCAAGTAGAAGGTTTGGAAACTACTTATCTTGACATCACCGATATGGATGCCATCCGTACGATGGTAAAGGAGAATGATGTGAAAGCCATCGTGAATTGTGCAGCATGGACCAATGTGGATGCCTGCGAGACAGATGAGAAACTGGCTGCATTGGCAGAAAAGCTCAATGCGGAGGCTCCTGAGAATCTGGCTAAGGCGATGAAGGAGGTGGATGGACTGCTCATCCAAATTTCTACAGATTATGTCTTTGGTAAGGAACCTTATAATGTGCCATGTAATCCTGACCAGAAGGGAACTCCTACTGGCGTGTATGGAACAACGAAGCTTCATGGTGAGCAGAAGATAATGGCTACTGGCTGTGATTATGTGATTATCCGTACGGCTTGGTTGTATTCTGAGTTTGGTAAAAACTTCTGCAAGACGATGCTCAACTTGACGGCAACCAAGCCTCAGTTGAAAGTTGTCTTCGATCAGTGTGGTACTCCTACATACGCACTTGATTTGGCTAATGCCATTATCACCATATTGGATAAGGTAAAGGTTGCCCACGGCAAAGATGAATATGTTGGAGTATATCATTTCTCAAACGAGGGTGTCTGCTCCTGGTATGATTTCACCCAGATGATTGCAAGAATCGCCGGTCATACGGAATGTGATATCCAACCATGTTATAGCTCGGAGTATCCTTCTCCTGTAACTCGCCCTGCTTATTCAGTATTGGATAAGCGAACCATCAAGGAGACCTTCGGAGTTAAGGTTCCTTATTGGGTGGATTCGTTGGAGAAGTGTATAGCTAATCTTAAGCAGGATTGTTAGAAGTCTGCTCAAAAATACTAATCATAAAATTTAAAGTTCAATTTTCAAAGTTCAAAGTTAATGAAGAATATCATTATCACGGGCGGTGCTGGTTTCATCGGCTCACACGTAGTAAG
>NZ_JAIJHU010000125.1:0-2046 GCF_022723415.1 Barnesiella sp.
ACGGGTCTGACGGAAATCACGTGTAAAGCTGCGGTTCCACCTGTTTGCGATGCCGATTGTTTCTCCGGCGTAGAGCAGAGAGATTGTAAACTGTATGTGCCCGAGGGCTCGGTGGAGGCCTACCGGAATGCCCCGGTATGGCAGGACTTCGATATAATAGCGACCGACTTCTCGGGAATAGAGGAGATACGGGTCGATGAGGAATTGGACGAACCCCAATCGCCTTTGTATGACCTTCAAGGCCGTCGGGTGACGGGCACACCCGAGCGTGGCCTCTACATACGGAACGGAAAGAAAGTGTGGATAAAATAACAATGGCGAAGTTACCTTGACCGGCAGAGAGAAGGTGATTCTCGACCGTGGGACGACCATAAAACCGGGTACAAAATTTGAAGTACAACCTAAAAAATAGATATGATGAAGTTTGTAAAATACGACATTAAAAAAATAGAGATATTGCTAATGCTTCTCTTTGTTGCCTTTCAGTCGAGAGCCTATGACTTCGAGAAAGATGGTATCTATTACAATTTCAATGGTACGATTCCTTTTGAAGTGTTTGTAACTTATAGAGATAATCCATTTGATGTTGGTTATCAGCCTTCTTATTCGGGTGTTGTAGTGATACCTGAAACGGTAGAGTTTGCGAATAAATACTATCGAATTACTGAGATAGGCGATTTTGCATTTCGGGGTTGTTCATCTTTGTCTTCCATTGAAATACCGGGAAGTTGTACTACGATCGGATCCGGTGCTTTTGGGGGATGCGAAGGTTTAACCGAGATAATTTTACCTGAAAGTCTTTCTTATATAGGCAGTTCTGCTTTTAGTGGATGCACGTCGCTAATGACTGTGAATATACCAATCGGGATAAAATACATAGGTGGCTCTGCCTTTGGTGGTACTCCTTGGTATAATAACCAACCTAATGGAGAAATTTATTTTAATACGATATTCTATGCGTATAAGGGTAAAATGCCTCCCCAAACACACATAGATATCCGAGATGGGACAACCCAAATATCTGATGGCGCTTTTCGTTATTGTAGCGAATTAGCTTCTGTAACCATACCGGGTAGTGTTGACAAGATAGGGGTTTACGCTTTTAAAGATTGTGTCGGATTGACATCGGTCGAGATAGGCTATGGTGTAAAGATAATTGAAAATGAAGCGTTTGATCGTTGTATAAACCTAACTTCAATTTCACTACCGGAGAGTTTAACCACGATTGGACGAGGAGTGTTTATGAGATGTGAAAGTTTAGTTTCATTGTCCATACCTAAAAGTGTCAAGAATATAGGTTTTCGAGCTTTTGACGGTACTCCTTGGTATAACAACCAACCTGACGGGGTAATGTACATCAATGATATATTGTACACCTATAAAGGAGAAATGCCTTCCGATACTCATATTGATATACGAAAGGGCACTGTCGCTATATCGAGCGATGCCTTTGCAAGAAGCTCTAATCGTATGACCTCTTTAACGATACCGAAAAGTGTTACCTCGATAGGAGAATGGGCCTTTGCTCATTGTTATGATTTGAAATCAGTGACGATACCGGGCAGTGTGGTCGAGATAGGCGCCAATGCCTTTTATAGTGGAGGGTTAACTTCGATAACGATTGAAGATGGAGTCACTATTATAGGTAGTGAGGCATTTATGTACTGCAAGTTATTGACATCAATGGATATTCCAACCAGCGTGAAGAAAATAGGAACAAATGCATTTTTGTTTACTCCGTGGTATTCTGCCCAGCCAGATGGATTGATTTACATTAATGATATATTGTGTGATTATAAGGGATTGGCTCCTTATGATACACACTTGAAAGTTCGAGATGGTACAGTTTCCATATCAACAGCCACTTTTTTAGATCTGGAAAATATAGTTTCGGTAATGCTCCCCGGGAGTGTGTCGAGTATCGGTCAAGAGGCATTCAGCGGCTGTACGGGTCTGACGGAAATCACGTGTAAAGCCGCAGTTCCGCCCATTTGTGAGACCGATTGCTTCCTCGGCATAGGGCAGAGAGATTGTAAACTGTATGTG
>NZ_JAIJHU010000059.1:0-17345 GCF_022723415.1 Barnesiella sp.
GGATTAAAAGCGACACTTCGATCGGCCTTTTGTGCTTTCTTTTTGCTTTGTGAGTACTTTCTATTCCTTTACAGAAACATAGGGAGAGAGTGATGTTTTGATATGCGTCCTCTGCTATGGATATTTTTTACCCCTCCGTCCTACGGACACCTCCTATATTTTGCTATGCAAAACACAGAGGAGGAGGGTAATACTTTCCTGTGTATTGTGTTTGTTCTTCTCCCCCGCCATGTCCCGTAGTATTACGGGGAGTTACGTTAGCAATATAAAGGAGACACCTCAGAAACAGTGGTTTCGAGGAGAGGGGTTGGGGGTATGACAATCCTATCTGATTTCCTATCGGGCTGGTATTTTTATAAAAATTAGTCTCTTTTTCCTTATTATTCCACACAAATTGAGTACTGGACGACCATAAAATCCCTATAACTAGGTATTTCGAAAGCTCGCCGAAAGTCGTTACTTTACATCGTGAAAAATTAAAGAATAAAACGATGAAAAAAATTGGAATATTTTATGGTTCTTCCACAGGTACTACCGAGAGTGTAGCCCATACAATCGCACAAAAGTTGGGTGTCGCCTCGAACGACGTACACGATGCTTCCAAACTGACCGGAGAAATGGTAAAGGAATATGACGTATTGGTATTGGGTACATCGACTTGGGGCTGCGGAGAGTTGCAAGACGATTGGTACGACGCTGTGAAGGTGTTGAAAAAGGCTGGCCTGAGTTCGAAAGAGGTCGCACTCTTCGGGTGCGGGGACTCGGAATCGTACTGCGACACGTTCTGTGACGGAATAGGCGTACTGTATGAGGAGCTGAAAGGGACGGGCTGTAAGTTTATCGGTAATCACGTACCGACGGGCGATTACAACTTTTCCTCTTCTACGG
Organism: Barnesiella sp.; assembly: GCF_022723415.1. Taxonomy (NCBI): domain Bacteria; kingdom Pseudomonadati; phylum Bacteroidota; class Bacteroidia; order Bacteroidales; family Barnesiellaceae; genus Barnesiella; species Barnesiella sp. Next base: position 889 of record NZ_JAIJHU010000059.1, read on the forward strand.
CAGTTGTAGACGGTGAATTCGCGGGGCTTCCCCTCGACGAAATGAATGAATCGGACAAGACCGAAGGTCGCATCGATAACTGGGTAAAAAGTTTGAAAGATTAACCTTTTACAACCGGCATCCCATGATTACGTGCAATGCCTATCCGGCCGAATTGAAAGTGTTTCTGAACCACGTGTATGAATACAAGAAGGGTGTTCGCAACATGGTTCTTTATACGACGAACAAAAAATATGAAGAGTTTGCCGTCAGTCGATTGAACAGCCAAAACATAGATTATTGCATTCAACCGATCGGCTGTAATAAAATCAATCTGTTTTTCGGCCGCAGGGAGTGTATCGAAGTGATTCAATCCATGACTTCCCGACCTTTGAACGAACTGACACCAGAGGAGGATTTCATATTGGGAGCCATGCTGGGTTACGATATTTGCGGACAATGTCTCCGCTATTGCAAGCGCAAAGCCAAATGAAATAATTATAAAATCCCCCAAAAGCCAGATCTAATTCGCGGGGAAAGAAAAATCCAAAACATTGGAGTTTGTTTTTAGTTAGTAAAGAAACACCGCCCCGTGAGGAGCGGTGTTCTCTGTTTTTATCGAATAGGTATCTGTATCTTCCTAAAAAGGGATTCAGAGCTCAGGAGGACATCTGAGGGAATTGTTCTTTTATACCTCCACCCCCTCTCCGAAGAAACTGCTGTTTCTTAGGTGTCTCCCTTATATTACTAACGTAACTCCCCGTAATACTACGGGGCACAACCGGAGAAGGTTGATATCCGCTTCTGTTTCCTTTTCTGCCAGTATTTTTTTCAACTCCCTCGCCCTACGGGCACTCCCCCTATCTCATCTACGATGAGCAGAGGGAGAGGAAACCTGAATCTGTCATCTCCACGGCCGGTATTTTCTAACCCCTCCGTCCTGCGGACACCTCCCCTATATTTTGCTATGCAAAACACAGAGGAGGAGGTTAATACTTTCCTGTATATTATGTTTGTTCTTCTCCCCTACCGTGTCCCGCAGCATTGCGGGGTGTCACACAGCGGTATAGGGGGAGTGCCCGTAGGGCGAAGGAAGCCCCCAACAACAGTAACAGAACTGTAAACAAACTCTCCGGAAAGACTGGAATGTGGTTATCGACAAAAATTTCATCGCTAACCCTTTTGTTTTTCTACTGAACCAGATTTGGCGGGTCTTACTTCAAACGGGCGAGGACTTCTTTCATACGGCGCATGGCTTCGGTGATATTCTCCTCGGAAGTAGCATAAGACAGACGAAGATAATCGGGAGCCCCGAAAGCATCGCCCGCCACCGTTGCAACATGACCTACTTCGAGGATATACATCGCCAAATCGGAAGAGGTGTTTATCTTGCGTTCGCCGTCGGACTTCCCTAAATAGTGGCTGACCTCGGGGAAGAGATAGAATGCTCCCTGCGGATCGTTTACTTTTAGTCCGGGTATTTCTTTTGCCAAACGTACGACCAAATCGCGACGGTGTTGAAATGCTTGTCTCATGGTTTCTACGCAACCTTGCTCTCCGGCAAAAGCGGCAGCCGCGGCTTTCTGTGCGATAGATGATGCTCCCGATGTGTATTGTCCTTGCAATTTATTGCAGGCTTTGGCAATCCACAACGGAGCAGCGATGAACCCGATACGCCAACCGGTCATCGCATAGCCTTTGGAAACCCCGTTGATAATGACTATCCGCTCTCGAATAGAGGGGAATTGCGCCAGACTTTGATGGGCTCCCACATAATTGATGTGTTCGTATATTTCATCGGAAATGACGAATACCTGCGGGTGGCGTTCCAAAACGGAGGCCAGCGCTTCCAACTCTTCGCGGGAATAGACGCTGCCGGTAGGGTTGGAGGGAGAACAGAGAATGAGCAGCTTGGTCTTGGGCGTGATAGCGGCTTCGAGTTGGGCAGGTGTCATCTTAAAATCCTGTTCGATGCCCGTCTCGATAATCACATTCTTACCTTCGGCGAGTTTGACCATCTCTACATAACTTACCCAATACGGGGCGGGGAGGATTACTTCGTCTCCCGGATTGACAAGGGCAAGAATTGTGTTACAAATGGATTGTTTGGCTCCATTCGAAACGACAATCTGTTCAGGAGTAAAATCGAGTCCGTTTTCGTTTTTGAGCTTCGCACAAATGGCTTGCCGCAAATCCATATATCCCGGAACCGGCGAATAGTGCGAAAAATTATCGTCTATCGCTTTTTTCGCGGCATCTTTAATATGCTGGGGTGTATTAAAATCGGGTTCTCCCACACTCAGATTAATCACATCTACTCCTTGTGCTTTCAGTTCACTACTTTTTTGTGACATCGCAAGCGTTTGCGAAGGAGCAAGAGCTGCCAAACGATCGGATACTTGATTCATGAGAATTATTTTTTATATTGTTACACTATGCAAAGATAACGCAAAGATGGACAGTAACCAATTTATCCGGCCATACCGAATGCTGTCTATTTTGCTTCTTGCGCAAAGATACGTAAAGGAAACCAATTCGACAATAATTAACGACATTCTATCGCAAATTTCTTTCCCAGAATAATTTTTCGGAGCAAATAGCCAGAGCACCCGCAGGGCGAAGGGGTTAGATTCTACAATAAAAAAATCCTATACGCTGTCTTTTTTTAAACCCTCTTTTCGTCGCTTTCGCTCCTCTGTGTCTCCCCTATATTTTGCGTCGCAAAACACAGGGGAGAAGGTTAAATACAATCCATCTCATTCGCTAAAACAATGCGACAGAAAGTCATTAAAATCTTTCCCATGCTATGCCCCGCAGCATTACGGGGTCTTTCTGCGTAATATAGGGAAGACGAACAAACACGATACACCGAAAGGTATTACCCTCTTCCTCTGCTCATCATAGATAAGATAGGGGGAGCACCCGATAACAGTAACAGAACTGTAAATCAAACTCTCCGAAAAGACTGGAATATAGTTATCGACAAAGGTTTCATCGCTAAAATTCAGGTCTACCCCACGGATTTTCTACTAAACCAAAATCGGATTTATTCAACCGAATCATAAAAAACTCCCTCTATTCGAAAATTATGAAAGCCGAACAGAGGGAGCCTAAAAAATACATTAATTCAGTAGCATATCTCTTGGTTATTATTCTAAATAACTTAAAACAAAGAGTTTACTTTACAATAATTTCTAATAACAAAGTAGTAGTATAAGTAGTAAAAATCCGTTATGTCCCAGAAGTCACTAACGTTGCGATTGTCTTTACGGCCTCGCCTTCATAACTCATCGGAGACATAACCGGCTCATAGTCAAACGGTATAAATTCAGAAACTTGTGCTGTCGCAAAATTATGATCCGCATCGATGAATAAAGTCAATTTTGCCCCAGCCTTGTGGCCTACCGCCCGCTGTAACGTATCGATAGATTGAAAATTACCCGACTCTACCATTTGTTTTAACCGTGAAACTTCGGCGCTTTCGAAAAGTAGTTCATATTTTTTCAACACTTTTCCAGTAGCCCGACAAACAGCTATCTTATTCCCCACTGCAACTCTTATCAATCCATATATAAGGAGTCCCGCACCCAACACAATCAAAAAAAGTTTGAGGGAGGACTGAGGATCGGAAACAGCAGATGAACCTACAAAAGCGAGTATAGCAATTACCAGTGCAACAATACCATTTACAGAAATTTTCTTTTTCATTTCAATATAAGGATTTTCCATAAATTTAGAAGAAACAGTTTCCTTTTCTATATTTTCCATTTGATGATAAAACTAATTGAATCGTAATAAAATAATTAATAATTAAAATTCCACGAAACTATTTTGATTGCTTAAATCGACAAATCTCAAAATAGGTCCTAAGTGCCGAGCCCCAGATAGCATATGTAACCAAACCGAAAAGACGATATCTCTGCCGAATTTCCATGTCTCTGAATCTGCGAGCTATCTCTTTTCTATCGCATTACAGCAAAACAGGAATACGAATATACGCACACTCCATACAGCCAAAGAATCATGCATCGGGAATACCAGACTATTCAATATATGCAAGTCCTTTCCTGCCACACACATACATGCAGCAAGAAAACCGGGCGAGGCTCCCGGCTACCCGTGAATAACGGCTACCCACCGTCATTCCACTAAATCAACATTTTACAAAGGGAATAGAGATAATGTCCGTCGTAGCACAACTGTGCCTTATATTTATCATAACAATCACCGACGATCTTCTCCCGAAGATCTACTAACTGACAACATAATTGCTGCTCATACAAAAATGCAGCGTTTCCACTCGCTTCCTCGGTTATCGGGGAAGACGGAAAGCGTGAAACATTCACGCATAGCCCTCTTTCTACCGGAATAATCGCCGTAAAATTCTGTATAGGCAGGGATTGTGCCCGAACATCGATAAGACTATAAGGATAAGAGGGGTCTTGCGGTTTCACAAGCTCATTGTCGACTCCTGCCGACAAAAAGATAGCAGAAGTAAGCCCGAATATAACGGCAAACAAGAAGGCTACTATTTTTCTCATGAAACCTTTCATGTGACAAACGTATAAAAAATCTTCGAGATTCACAAGAATCGGTTCTATGATATATATTTACATTAACGCACGTGTAATCAAATGACATGACTAAACGGGCGATCGGTATGGTCGAAAAGGAAGAAAACGGAGTTTAATACGGCTCTTTCTATTGACTTTGAGACTGCTCCCCAAATCCCAACCGAAAGGTTATCTTTTCAAAATTGAATTTCACCCCATTGCAAGGATATCCTTTTCTCGCCTCTCCAATGAATATTTTCTCCCATAATCATGCGATATATCCTCGCAAGCGGACTTCTCGACAGAGAGCAACACCGTGCAGCATCATATTTTCAAGATATGCGAGCCTGTCGAAGTGGTTATACGCACAATGCGCATAGCTCCTTCGGGGATATGAACAGGCTCCACGGGCCGATTTTTCCTCTTTAAAAAAGTACCGTCGACAGCAAACACCTCTACACAAACGACTCCTTCACCGATAATAGCGATACTGCGTGTGAAGGGATTGTAAATATAGGGCACGGTGTTTTTGCTTTTCGGTAGCTCTACCCCTGCCAACAGCGACTCCATACCGGTTTTGGCATCGATGTGAGATCCGGGGGAGCCGATGAGCTTTCGCACGAGATCGAAGTCGAGCCGAGGATTGGCTTGCAACCACAATGCCATAATGCCGGTGACTACCGGCGTCGCCATCGATGTCCCGCACATTGCCCCCCAATAATTGGTACGCCCGGGAATCAGGGCATCGACCTCGGTATAAGCCAAGTCTTCGCGATTTACATTGTAAGATGCCGCATAATTATTGATCGCCGAAATTATGTGTGCACCCGGTGCAAGCACATCGGGTTTATCGCGTCCATCAAATGTGGGTCCCATACCGGAAAGGGGATACCTCTCGCCCACAGTCCAATCGGAACTTCGTTCCGTACCTTGTAAATTGGTAAACTTGTCTCGCGACACATAAGCACCCACCGATATGGGAATTTGCCCACAAGCGGTCGCCGCCATCGTGCTCGCGTTGGAGCCATTATCAAGTTCCCCGTAATCGCAACATGCAATGTATTTTCCGGCAGCGCCCGTCACTGAGAGGTTCCATTTCTGCCCGTCTTTCAACGGGGCATAGAGGTTGATGCTCACACCGCGCTGCAAACCATCGGCATCTTTCATAGGGGAAAGCGTGACGAGCGAATAGTCTTTTTCACCGGTTATATTCTCGTGACTTACCGATTCGGAAACATCGGAGCTAATCGAAGTTTCAAAAGCGACTCCATCGCTACCTACCAACGAGAGGGTCACTTGAAATGCAGATGTGGTCGAACACCCGATAAAGATATTTTCACGCATGTGCGATGGCGGAGTAAACGATGTGTTAATCACCTCACCCTGCCCCGTGGCCTCGGTCACAATCGTGGAGTTGCGATGCCCCTCGTTACCGGCCGCAATCGCCATAAGGCATTTTTTGCCGCTTTTGTCGAGCAGCTCGTCAATCATCGACGCGATAGGATCAGTCCCATCTTTGAAGCCTATGACCGTACCCATACTAAGATTTATAGCTATCGGTTTCTTCTCTTTCTCGGCATAATCGAGCAGATAGGCAAGGGCATCTATAATTCCGGATTCGCTCTTGTCGGTCGCCACTACCACAATGTCGGACTCCGGCGCCATACCTTTATACACATCGGCCGAGGAGGCTGCAATCGCAGCCACATGAGTGCCATGAGTGTCTCTCGAAACATCATGAGCCGCAGAGCGAATCAGTTCCGGGGTATCGAATACCACACCGTATCCCATAGAAGGAGTGTTTCCGTTCCTACCGCTCTGATCCCATACATGAACAATGCGACTATTGCCCTCGGCATCGCGAAATGCAGGGTGCATGAAATCAAAACCCGTATCAATCACCCCTATCAGCACGCCCTTTCCCGTGAAACTGCGAGGGAAATCGGGAAGACCTCCGTGAAGAGCATCCACTTGCGAATACTCACGCGCGAGGTCGGTCATAGCTCTCACCGTATTTCCGACATCAACATTCTCGACGTCAGCATCTTCCGCAAAAGCCACCAACGATCTCATCGGGATTACCGCTGTGGCTAGGTTACCCGTCACCACATTGAACGCCACTCCATAATCCGCAGCAAGCCTATCGAGGTCGGCCTCGTCGCAAAGTCTCACTATGGCATGTATATTCTCATCGGCAGACCGCAAGGCCGATGCTCTCTGATGAACACGGGTAATCGTGGAAGCGGTGAGTTTCGAAGGATAATATACCGATTGAAACGGCTGCGCCGAAGCCATAAAGGCCAACGCAGCCGCAACCATACATGTAATTTTTTTTCGCATTATCATAAGTCGATGATATTATAATGCAAAGAAAACGAGGGGAACCGACAGCATGCGATTCCCCTTCACTTTCTCGTTACTTTTTAGAACAAAAATTTATGGGTCGTGCGATTGCCATCGTCTGTAACAAGCGAGGCTATACATACTCCTTTATCGTGCACCGTAATGCAATCGCCATCGGTGACAACAGCCGTCACGATCATTTTACCGGTAATATCGTAAACACTAAGGCGAGCTTTTTCACCTGTTGCCGATACAATCACCAAGCGGTCGCCCTCTTTAACAATCTCAATTCCAGCTGTCGCACCGACAGACTCGATACTGCCCGTTCCGTCGATTTCCCACAGAAGAGCCGGGAAGCCGTCGGCCCCTACCCCCCACGCATTAGCAGACAGATTGGCATTAAGTTTAGCAATCATATCGGCAGCTTTCATTTCTTCCTCCGTAACAGCGGTCACACCGGTCTGCTCGCTCAAAGGCTTACAGCCGGTGAGCGCTTCGACATAGTAACAATCGGAAGCCGAAGATTTTTCCAATTCTGCACAAATGGGGCTTTTACCGGGCAAGAAAGACGAACCGACTTCCGCCTCGATGGAACCGATAGCATAACAGTTGTAGACTGTGGATTGCTCGGCCCAACCAACAATACCAGCCACCCAATAGGCCGATGGGCACGAAATTGTAGCCGAAGAATAACAGTTTTGAACTTTCGATATACTGACAGTCCCAGCAATACCACCAGCAAACGAATGCCCTACCAACCTACCGGTATTTACACAACCAGAGATTGTCACAGTCGCCTCGGCAACACCCACGATACCCCCAGCGTTCATACTGCCCCCGTTCACCAAACCCATGAAGCGGCAATTTTCCACCTTGCCACCCGAACTATAACCGATAAAACCGCCTACATTGTCGAATTCACTACCTTCAACGGTAACACCCTGCCCGAGAGTGAGATTACAGATGTGGGTTTCGGGATAAGAGACTGCAAAAAGTCCCACCCCACCGAGATTGACATCGGCATTATTATTTACGATTGTGAGATTATCGATGGTATGGAAATCGCCATCGAAAGTGCCACGGAACACTTTCGACTCTCTGACCAACTCGGGATTCTCTTGTGTCGTATAGTCATTATAGTGACCAATCGAAGGCATTTGCTTGCCACCCATGTCTAAATCGGCGGTCATGCGGAAGTATTTTCCCTGATAGGTCTCACCGGCTGTCACCGTTTGCTGCAAATGCGACAGTTGTGCCTCGTTCTCTATCAAGAACGGATTTTGTTCCGAACCATCGCCCTGTGTCCAAGCAGTTGCATCACCGTTCCATGCGGCATAACTTGAAAGAGAGATGCCCATGACCATTACAAACGATAGCTTTTTGTAGAAATTTTTCATCATAATTAAAATTTAGTTTATGTATAATATTTGTAAAAATATAGTTCAACAAACTATTCGATTCTCAACCAGCGTTTTAGACAACATCAATTTGAATATCAATATTTTATATTCGAATTTCTAACAACTTTATCGGCCTATATCAAATTATGGAATAAAGCCCGACCAATCTTATTTTTATAAGCGGAGGCAAGTTATATAAAATAATATTAATATACAAGAAAGAAAACGAAAGTTTTATCATTATAATAATATATAAATATTGCTATTATTTTTCAAAAGCCAATCTTAATAAAGATTTTGAATAAAAATCAAAAAAAGTTTTCTGTGGAATTTATTTTATCAACGACAAGCCATACGAGTTCCATATCAACCCACGCACAATTTCTACTTGCCCTGTATTACAAAACGACAAGACACTCCACAACAGAATATTATGGATAAAACGGCTTTACCGGAAGGGACATACAAAAAAATCTCGAAATGAGTGATGCCGAAGAGGTTACCGAGAGGAGGCTCTTCGGCATATCTTTTCCGGAACGTCTCAGAATTTCTGCATATCGACCAAGCGTTTATAATAGCGGTCGAGTTTTATCAATTCGTCATGACGACCCCGTTCCACAATTTCGCCTTCGTGCATGACGCAAATTAAATCGGCATCTTTTATTGTAGAAAGACGGTGAGCTATTACCAGCGTAGTGCGATTACGCATAAGATTCTCCAAAGCCTCCTGTACCAGCCGTTCCGACTCGGTATCGAGAGCCGAGGTCGCTTCGTCGAGAATAAGGATAGGAGGGTTTTTCAGGATAGCACGGGCTATACTCACACGTTGTCGTTGCCCGCCCGAAAGACGACTTCCCCGGTCGCCAATGCAAGTATCGTATCCTTGTTCGGTCGCCATGATGAAATCGTGCGCATTGGCGATTTTCGCTGCTTCGATGACTTGCTCCATCGTCGCGTTTTCCACCCCGAAGGTTATATTGTTGTAGAAAGAATCGTTAAAGAGAATGGCTTCTTGATTGACATTTCCCATCAATCCCCGCAAATCGTGCACTCTGAAATCTTTGATATTGATTCCGTCGATGTAAATTCCCCCTTCATTCACGTCGTAAAAGCGTGGTAAAAGGTCGGCCATCGTAGATTTTCCGGAACCGGATTGTCCCACGAGAGCGACCGTCTGTCCCTTTTTAATAGAAAGGTCGACGTGCTTCACTACATTTTCGGTACTATACCGGAAAGAGACTCCCCGATATTCTATCCCCTCTTTCATTTCCTTCAATTCTACCGGATTCTTCGGGTCTTGTATGGGATTCACCGCCGACAGAATGAGATCGACCCTCACCATAGAGGCTAACCCTTTCTGTATGGAGTAAGCGGCTTTGGACAAATCTTTCGCCGGATTGATAATGCTGTAAAAAATAACCAGATAGTAAATGAACGAAGCGGCATCGATACTGCTCGTTCCCGACAAGATGAGCGAGCCGCCATACCAAAGGACGATACAAATGGTACACGTGCCTAAAAATTCGCTCATGGGATGCGCCAACGACTGCCGGCGGTTGATTCGATTGGATATGCGATAAAAACGATTGTTATCGTCGTGAAACCATTTTATCATTTTATCCTCGGCATTGAAGGCTTTGACAATGCGTAACCCGCCCAAAGTCTCCTCTATGATAGACATCAACAATCCCCATTGATTCTGCCCTTCGAGAGAACGACGTTTCAGTTTCTTACCGACTTGTCCCATAATGTATCCTGCCGTAGGAAGCAGAATCAAGACAAAAAGAGTAAGTTGCCAACTAATGGCGAACATGGTCGCCAAACATACAATAATCATAATGGGATTCTTGAACATCATATCGAGCGATGCCATTATCGAATTTTCTATCTCCCCTACATCTCCCGACATACGGGCCATGACATCGCCTTTCTTCTCACTGGTGAAAAAACCGATAGGCAGGCTCACTACTTTTTCATACACATAATTGCGAATATCGCGCACGATTCCCGACCGAAGCGGTATCATGAAATAGGAGCTCAAATAGGTAGCGGCCGTCTTGAAAAAGGTCATCACCATTAAAAAAACGCCCAATATCAACAGGGCGAAACCGGCTCCTTTTTCATCGATTATCGTTGTAATGTAATAATAGAAATTATTTATCACCACATCTTTAATGGAACCCGACCCCCATTCCATAAAAGTATAAGAAGCCTGTTTGAGCTTGAACAATATTTCCAATATAGGAATGATAAGGGCAAACGAGAAAAGCGTCAAGACCGACGCCAAAATATTGAAAAAGATATTGAGGGCAAGGTAATATTTATAGGGGGGCACAAATCGCCGGAGTATGGAAAAAAAATCTTTCATGCTTCACATATTGAGCCCGGACAGAACCGAGCAGTTTACGGCTGCAAAGATAACACAAATACAAAGATAGCAGAAACAGGAGCTCAAAAAGTTTCCAACCGACCCGACAAAGAGCATTTTTCCGAGGAATAGCTATCGATTGTACTCGTTCTTTATATTTCTTTCGAGGCCCCCAAAGGTTAGTATCCGTCTCTGTTTCTTCTGCGGGTATTTCTTTACCCCCTCGCCCTGCGGGCACTCCCCCTATCTCATCTGTGACGAGCAGAGGGAGAGGAGACCTGACTCTGTCACCTCCACTGTCGGTATTTTCCAACCCCTCCGTCACTGCGTGACACCTCCCCTATATTTTGTATAGCAAAACACCCCGTAAGGCTACGGGACACGGCAGGGAGGAGGTTTTAAATACCACACCAATAATGTCATTCCAATCCCTCGCTATTCTAAGGAAGGAGTGTGAAATGTCCAGCAATGCCACAATACAATAGGGGAGACACCGAAGAAATGACAGTTCCGAGGAGAGAGGTTGAAAAAATTACATAGTTTTTCTAATTGTAGAATCTAACCTTACTAAAATTATCGGCCAGTTCAACGTTCAATATCTGGTACTTTGCCTGAAAGAATCTAACCCCCTCGCCCTACGGGCACTCCCCCTATCTCATCTACGATGAACAGAGGGAGAGGAGTCCTGACTTCCGCCACCTCCACTGCCGGTATTTTCCAACCCTTCCGTCGCTACGTGACACCACCCCTATATTTTACATGGCAAAACACAAAGGCAAACCAACGAACTATTTTTACATTTCAAAAATATCGTTATATTTGCCACAAATGCGAAAATAGGCTAACGCCTTTGTATAACCAGATAAACTCGCTACCTCGGCTTATCCTGTCTTCGCCCTCGACTATTAAAAAATTACTGCCTATGATTATATAAAAACATTCTATTACTTATAGAGAAAAAGACATATTAAAAAAGCGTTTTTTGCTTTATCCTTTCATTGAAAATCGGCAAAATTTTAAGTGCGGGAAAAAGCAGTCGAAAGATGCTTCATGCGTGTGTTATATTCCACCCCCTATGGGGAACCGATATAACGGCACGGCGTGGGGTAGACTGTATATCGCACAAAGGTGTTTGCCGATGCCTCAATGAATGTATACAGAAAATAATTGCCCTACGCTTTTCTTATTTTAAAACGCCGTCCGAAGGGGCATCGGCAGCAGCAAAACACCAACACCATGAAACTAAAAAAGTTTTTTCTCCAAGCGATGATATGTATACTATCATTGCCTCTCTTTGCAGCCAGTAACGGATCGCCCAATGCCATACGGGTTAATTGGCTGAAAAAATACAATCCGGACAAACTCTCGGTTATCAGTTTCCACAACTTCATTTACATGGAAGATATAACCTGCGATAAAGAAGAGATCATTCCCGCCAGTTTGGACTACATCATTGCCATAAACGGAAAAAAGACAGATTCCATAGCGACCGAAGATATATATCCCATACTCAACGGGCGCGATGGCCGGGTGGAACTGCTCATGCACTCCATCGCTCACGATGTCGATTATGAATTGGGATATGCTCCCATAAACCTGAACATGGAAGGTTTTGACGAAACCTTTGAAAACTTAGACGGACTGTTTATCTTCAATCAAGCAACAATAGACGCTTTTAAAAATAGCGGCGTGGAAATCAGAGCCGATCGCGATGTACCCGATTGGGGTAAATACAGAACAATATCCATCGTATTATCTTCGTCCGATCCTCTTTTGGAAAAAGAATTCGCCCAAAAAGCCCTCGACCATTTAACCAACAGCGGATTCCCATTAACCATCGACAACGAGAACCCCGACTTGATACTCAAAGTGTCTTTCAACGAAGAAGAATCGGTGACTTCGACCTATGTTCCACAGACAAATACCTACATAGACCAAGGCAGCAACACGTATGTCACACAAGGGAAATATGGAATCTATGTAAATTCTTTCAAACGCGCCCCTAAAAGAATAACCGAAGGCGGTTATACCCATGAAGACGTATCGAACACCCATTTTTTGGAGATAACGATACTCGATGCAAAGAAAATGTTAGATCCGGTACAAAACGTGCCTCCCATCTTGTGGCAATTACGCTATTCCAAACGATTGGATTATAGTCAAAGCCTCCGTTCGGTCAGCGATAACGTGCTTAAATATTGCCGTACTTTTCCGGGCACGAGCACAGTCATTCAACCTTGCAGGGCTTGGTCGGGTATCTGCTGGGACGAAAACCGGCCGATAGTCACAGACGTGTACAAGCACAGTCCCGCCGAAAAATTGGGATTGCAACCGGGTGATGAAATCCTGAAAATAAACGGAAAATCAAAAATCGGGATACGCAATCGAATGTGGCTCAACGGGAAATTAGTATGGGATAAAACATCGATGTCGGTTCAATTCAAGAAATATTGCTTGGGAAAACTCCTCACCGAGAAAACCGATGTATTTCCTCACGCGTTCCAAGAGAGTCCAAGTTATCAAAAAGTAGAGAATAACCCCTATATCGATTATGCTGAAATTTCATTTCCCGATTTTATCCACAAAGCAAATAAAAATGACTCTTTTGAAATCAAGCGTAATGGAAAAAAGATGACATTGACCGGCAAACTTTATGAAGCTACATACTTTTTCCCTGTCAACCTCACAGCATTGGACGAATAACTTTCATTCCCCATTCGGAGGAGTCATAAACCAGAATCGAGATGAACGGGAATAGGCCATAGTTCAACAATCACACTCAGGAAACCATGTCAAAACAAGATTTGACATGGTTTCCTATCTATACATACCCAGCAACGAGATTACTATCTTTTCTCACTCCTTTCGAAATAAAATCTTGCACAGGCAAAATTATTATAATATTTTTGCACGGATTGCGAAAATAGGCTTATCGTCACATCAAAAGACGGCCAAGCCGTCATTTTCGTTTATCTTATTTTTACCGATAGCGAATTATGGGCGAAGCCGTGCACACTTTATCGATTATCATTCCCGCATATAACGAGGAAAAGACTATTGCAGAACTGCTGCAACGGGTACTCGATGCCGATCTGGGGACCGGCATCGAACGGGAGTTGATCGTGGTGAACGACTGTTCGACCGATTCGACAGAACAAATCGTCGAAGATTTTATCGCCCGCCATGCCGACGCTCCTATCGTTTACTTGAAGCACGAAAGGAATTACGGGAAAGGCATGGCCGTACGCACGGGCATACGAGCCGTAACGGGCGATTATATCGTCATGCAGGATGCCGACCTCGAACTCGATCCGAACGATTTCAAGAAAATGCTTCCTTTCCTTTTATCGGGTGAATACCATGTGGTATATGGCTCCCGATTTTTAGCAGAGGAAAATTCACATACTTATTTCAGTTATCAACTGGGCGGGAAATTTTTATCGGTAATGACCAACATTCTTTATCGTCAGCACATCACCGATGAGCCCACTTGTTACAAAATGTTCACCGCCGATTTGCTGAAATCGATTCCTCTCGACTGCGAGGGATTCGAATTTTGTCCCGAAGTGACGGCAAAAGTTTCGAGACTGGGTTACAAAATCAAAGAAGTACCCATTCGTTATTATCCCCGCTCTATCGAAGAGGGGAAAAAACTGCGTCTAAGCGACGGTTTGAAAGCGATAGGCACGCTGTTGAAATATCGTTTCTGGAAAATACCCGAATCATGAAAAATAGCACCACAAGCAAAAAAAACACACCTTCCACCAAGAAGGGTACTGCAACGCCTCAAAAAGAGGGAATCTCTTTTTCATGGGTCGCAAAGAACATTTTTGCCGTTGTCATCGTATTGTTTCTGCTAAACAAATTCGTCCTCGACGTACAACCGGGTTACAACTGGGCATACAACATGCTTCAAAAAAACTTGGAGACTATACGTCATTACTCCCGTACGACGACAGACAACCGCTTTGAAATGAAGCTGGGACTTTCTCATGTGTATCTGCGGTACGTGAAAGAGAACACACCCGAAAACGCCGTTATCTTGTTACCGGGAAAAGAGGCTTTTTACCCCGAAGGAGAAGAACGTATATTCTCGGGCGAACCTTATAACAAACTATGGGCTATCCGGTTCTTATATCCGCGCCGAGTCATTATCCCATCGGAATTGGGTAAAACTCCTTGGAGCGAGAAAATCACCCATGTAGCTATCGTCAACGGTCGCGGATACGAATACCTCGACTACGAGGTTGAACAAAAAGCTCCTCATGCCGTATTGCCCATGCATCTAAAACCGTAACCATCATGTTAGTAGTATCAGGAATCATATTGACTTGCCTGTCGGGTCTTTTATTAACAGGAATCATCGGGACGCGTTTTTCGTGGACCGAACGCATAGGATTGTCTTTCCCTCTGGGTATGACGCTGCAAACCGTCGTGATGGCTTTGCTCGACTTAATGCATATTCCCCTGACCAGTTTTTCGGTTTTATCAGCAGGAGCCGTAACATTCGCCCTATTGATGTTTATCGTAGCCCGCTACCGAGGATTCGAAAGTTTCCGTATCACCTCGGCTATGCTCGATGACTGGAAACAAGCCAACTTGGTATGGGTATTGCTCATCATACTCATCGGTTATTGCGAATACATGAATTTCTCGAAATGCATGTTTTTCCCTCCCAGCGACCGGGACAGCCTTGCGGCATTCGATACCTTAGGTTTCGTGGCGGCACAGGACCACACGTATATGCGCATGAGCTTGTTCGACGCCGATTACAATCCCTCGATACACCGCGCCGGAGGTAGCATAGCATATGCTCCTTTCGTACAAATGAGTTATGCATACGTCTATATATTAGGAGCCGAAACATCGAAGTCGATACCGGCGTTGATGTATTTGTTCTTTGTCATTGCTTTCTACGGAATTTTGAGACGAAATACCGGGAAAACTGTCGCCGCACTGTCTACTCTGTTTATGATGATGGCTCCCGAAATGCTTGCATTCTCGTCGTTATCGACCACCAACGTCATGCAAGCCATTTTCGCAGGACTGGGTATCGCTTATACCGCCAGTTGGCTACGCAGCCGTAACGACGACGAATTGTATGCAGGCGCGTTATTGTTGGGCGCCAATATGTGGTGTCGAAACGAGGGTATCGTATTCATCGGCGCAGCTTGTGTGATATTGCTGATCGATTGCATACGCCGCAAGAGTTATCGAAAAGGATTGTACTTTACCGGATTGTCCCTGCTCCCGGCCATTATCTGGTTTATTTACATGAAAATCGGGGGCTTATATACCGAAGGAATGGCTATTACCCGCCTGTTCTGGGACGGGGAGAAAGCGGGATTGATCGTAAACGGCTTTTGGGCTTTGTTTACCAATCCCATATATTATGGCTGGACATTCTCGGTATTCGCCATTTTTATTCTCGGGAACAGCTGGTTCATGATTAAAAGGAAAGACAACCTCGCTTTATTGGGAATGATTGTACTGAGCATCGTATTCTACGGGCTCGTCGTTTACCACGTGGACTACGTATGGGATTCCATACAAAATGTATTGGCCTATTCGGCAAAACGATTCTTTTTCTGCTTCGTACCGATGTGCTGGTATTTCGCTGCCACCACACAAATAGCCCGAAAAGGATCGGAATACATAGAGCGATTTCTATCGCTAAAATAAGACACGGATTTAAGAAGCTGTTTTAAATTTATTGAGAATAATATTATCATTGCAAGTAGGTATGTTCCGGCCATATTGAGCCCCTGTCTCGCATCTTGAATCCCTTGATTTTTGTCAATAGCCCGCTATTGA
>NZ_JAIJHU010000126.1:0-2030 GCF_022723415.1 Barnesiella sp.
GACGCTTTTACCCTCTCCCTCTGCTCATCGCAGATGAGATAGGGGGAGTGCCCGTAGGGCGAGGGGGTAAAAAAACAGGGGAGAAGAGTAAAATCTATCCTTATGCAAAAACGAGAAATACCACCTTTAACCTCTCCCCGCCGTACCCCGCAGCATTGCAGGGTATCGCGAAGCGATACAGAGGTCTTCCGTTAACCGCATAGGGAAAACGAATAAATACGAGGGAGGTATTACCCCCTCCTCCTCTGTGTTTTGCAATGCAAAATATAGGGGAGGTGGCACGAAGTGACGGAGGGGTTAACCCTTACAGCAAAAAAACTTATGAAATCTTTTCAACCCCTCTCCTCAGAAACTACCGTTTCATCAGTTCCCCCCTGATCTCCTATTGAGCCAATATCCCACCAATTATAAGCCAAACCGAAGATTCCGGTTAAGATACTTCTTTCACATTATTCCACAATCATACGCTTAGAATCGACGAGCGTCCCATCGATCACCAAAGCATAGAGATACATTCCGGCGGTTAAGTCCGAGGCCGGAATCACAATCTTCCCCGTTGGCATATCGGGTTGCAGCGTATAGGATTTCAACTGCTTGCCCGTCAAGTCACAAATACATATCGATGCCGATCGAGCATTGGTCGAGAGCCTATATATAATTTCGGTAGTCTGGAAAAAAGGATTGGGTACGTTTTGATAGATCGCAGCCTCTCCGGTGGAAGATTCGATTTCGCTATCCTCCGAATCGCGGGCGTTCTTCGGCACGACTTTTTCCGGAACATTGTCTCCCGATAACGACTCTTCCAGTTCGGCAATCCGTTCCTCCTGTCTTTCGATAGTCGCTTGCATCTCCTTCATACCTTCCACCAGTAAAGGTATCAAATCGGTATACATGACGGTCTTCGTCCCGTCCGGCAAAGTTCGTACCACTTCCGGCACTACACTCTCCACCTCCTGCGCAATGAACCCTATGCGTTCCCTGGCATTCTCCGCCTCGATCTGTCTCTTGATATCGGACGAAGCATATCCAGCGTGGCCGTTCTCATTCGCCACAGCCGATACCGGCCGCTCCCCACCCGGTTTATAGCGGAAACTCACTCCTCGCAAAGCCGAGATTCTGTCCATGCCCGAGGCTATCTCCTTGACATCTTGTTTCAGCCGTCCGTCCGAGGCTTGCGTAAATCCGCTCAGTCCGTATACCAGCCCGTTTCCATCGACCGAAAACACCTGCATGGAAGTCCGGTACGAATCCGGAGTGGTCGTCATAATATATGCGGCGAACGGCCTATCTGCATTTTTGTAGACATCGGATCGTATCCCCTCATGAGTCCCTCCTTCCGCACCTGTATAGATGGAATGGATCGATCGGCTTCCTCCGCTCCGCACCGTCAATGCGGCATCGTAATGTTGGGGATATATAGACTCATAAGGAGGATCAAATCCATAGTCGACTTCCGTATTAAAAATATTAGACCCGGCCTCCGCCGCCTCCAAAAAGAATTTACCCAAACTTGTCATCTTCAATCCGCCGAATCCATCGCTCCAATAAAAGTCACCCTCTTTACCGAACAATGATTGGCGAAGGGATCCTTCTTCACCGAACAACTTCAATTCTTTATGGATAATCGTACGGCCAAGACTATCCACCTCCAGCTGTGCCCAAACCGAAATCTGGCACAGCCATGTCACCAAAGACAATAAAATCACCCTGTTCTTCATAGTTCTTGTTTTCGCTTTATGCTTTTTAACTTACTCTTTATCATATTCTCCCAGACAAAGCACGTAACATCACTTTCTCCACCTTGCCGGCACATTCCACCACATAAAATCCCGCAGGCAGCACCACTTCCATACGGCTACCTGTGGCCTCGACAGTCTTCACTTTGTGACCGGTCGTGTCATAGACGGCAACCGGCATCCCCGGCGAGAGGTTTTCAAGAACTATCGATCCACCCGAGGCATAAATGCGCACGCTACCCTCGGCCGATATCTCCTCTATTCCCGAGAAGTCGGTCGCTATTATATCGAAGT
>NZ_JAIJHU010000127.1:0-1952 GCF_022723415.1 Barnesiella sp.
GATTTTTGTCAATAGCCCGCTATTGACTGCATATCTCGGACTCCAATCTGCTTCAACATAGGTCTCAATCTGTCTCGGAATAAATTTAAAACAGCTTCTAAAAAAGTATCGATTTTTGAATCGCCGATAGAAAAAATTGAGTAATTTGGCAACATAATTCGAAAAATTTAAATCATCACTTATGAAAACAAAAAATTCCTTTCTGCTTATTTTATGCTTGCTATTATTTTCTTCTTTACATGCCCAAAACGAACCTGTTAAGATATTGGCTATCGGAAACAGTTTTGCCGACGATGGAATCGAATACCTTGACGAAATCGCTATCTCGGCGGGAAAACACATTATCGTCGCCAACACTTATATCGGCGGGTGCTCTATCCAAAGACACCTCGATAACGCCCGGCACGACAAACACGATTACAAATACAGAAAAAATATAGATGGGAAATACACCGAAGAAAAAAGGAAGAGTCTATTGGAAGCCCTGAAAGACGAGGAATGGGACTACATTGTATTTCAACAAGCAAGCTCTTTCGCCGGACAATACAGTTCTTATTTCCCCGAATTGACAGAACTCATGGAATACGTCAAGGCGAATGCAACCAATCCGAATGTAAAATACGCCATGCAACAAACTTGGGCTTATGCAAAAGACTCCAACCACCCCGGATTTTTCAGATACGGGAAAGACCAAAAAGCCATGTATGAAGATGTCGTATTTTCTTATGACAAAGCGGCTCAAAAACAAAACATATCGATCGTCATACCCACCGGAACGGCTATTCAGAACGGACGTAGCAGTAGCTTGGGCGATACATTCTGCCGTGACGGTTACCATCTGGATTTAAAATACGGCCGCTATACGGCTGCTTGTGCATGGTTCGAAACATTCTTCGGAGAATCTCCGATAGGCATTACCTATCGTCCCGAAGGAGTCACCGATGAACAAGCATCGATAGCACAACATGCCGCTCATTTCGCCATACTCCGTCCTACTTCTGTAACCGATATGAGTAACTTTTAATACACGGTATCATGATTCAACTTATTAAAAATATTACTATCCTCTTTTTTCTCCTACTCTCCTTATCGGTAAGTGCTTGTTCAAAAGATGATTTCACCCCTGCCTATCCCAAAAGCGAGGGTGTAACCCGTCTCGTTTCCTACAACGTAGGTGTTTTTGCCAAATATGCAAAAAGCGGTTACAAGATGACGGCTCGCATGATGAAAGAACTGGATGCCGATGCCGTCTGCATGCAAGAACTGGACAGTTGTACGACTCGTACCAAACACGTTTTCCAAGTGAAACGTTTTGCCGAACTCATGGGGTGGGAATATGTCTATGCCAAAGCCATGCCCTATCAAGGAGGATATTATGGTACAGGGCTTGCCTGTAAAGATAAAATTCTGAAAAAATTTTCCATCGCTCTACCACAAGGCGGAGAACCTCGTACCGTAGCCGTAGCCGAGCTCGAAGACTACATTATAGCCTCTACTCACCTCGATTTGCAAAAAGAGACACAATTGGAAGAGGTAGAAGTCATCAACAAAACTTTTACCGAATTATATAAAGATTGCCCCAAACCGATATTCTTGTTAGGAGATATGAATGCCGAGCCAAACTCCGAGACTATTCAGATGCTCAAAACATGTTGGGACATTCTTTCGGTAGAAGGAAACACATACTCGTCTCATAATCCCAACAAATGTATCGACTTCATTCTACAATTGAAAAATGGTGTGAAATGCGAAGTCATCGAATCCAAAGTACCCACCGTATTCCATACGGGCGACGTAACCCAAGCATCGGACCACCTGCCTATTTACGTAGACGTGAAGATTCCAAAAAATTAAGAAGCTGTTTTAAATTTATTCCGAGACAGATTGAGACCTATGTTGAAGCAGATTGGAGTCCGAGATAGGCAGTCAATAGCGGGCTATTGACAAAAATC
>NZ_JAIJHU010000128.1:0-1907 GCF_022723415.1 Barnesiella sp.
AAATGAAAGTGTATGGCAGTATTATTGGCGAGGGGCCAGATAACGATTGTGGCGATAAAGGATGGTAAGGACGGTGCGCAGGGCAAGGACTACTGGCAGCAGGATGTGTGGGTAGACTTGTCGGCTGCTGAATATGACCGGAATGTTTGGTATCCAGTTGTGGGCGGGGCTTTGCCTTCTGGCGGTTTTGTCGGCATTAAGGTTTCTGTTGGTCTTAACAGCGGAACAAAACCCTCATGGTCAACTCATTCGGCAGGCTTTTCTGTAGATTTTCATATCGACACGCAACGTTCGGGCTGGGGCGAAACGCCTGGCGAGACAATCATATATACAGACAATTACGCTTGGTGCCCGGTTTCACCCGTCAGCTATAGACAGTTAAGTAATGACAGCAGACCAGTATTGTATCTTCGTGGCGGAGGTAAGTATCGTGTTATCGCTACAATTGCAATAGAGTGGAAAATATATAAAGACGGATACACTTGGCAGTCGGGACAGTACTCTCAATCTGCTATGCCTCAGAATTCTCGCCCTACCCCAGAGGGGCATACTCTTAAGGGTGATAAGGGTGACAAGGGAAACCCAGGAAAGGACAGTATCACATGGACACTGACACCAGACACTATCACGTACGACACTGACGACAGCGGAAAGGCTATCAATGTAGGCACGGGTAAGACAACAACGCTAAGAGTACTGAGAGGCAACGATGAGCTGACAAACTTCACGATAAAAGGAGTAAAGAACATGGTGAACTGCCTGGCTTCGAGGTTGAACAACACAAACAGCTTCTACATATCAACCATCACGGCTCAGAAAGTAACCCTTGGTACTGATACGATAAATGTATCTTGCACTAACGGTTCATTTGATGTAGAGTTTGACATAGATGGCATAACCTATACCGCTACGGCAAAGTTTGCTGTGAATGTGGCTGCATTTACTGGCATTGTAGCATTCGACAACAAAAGCTATAAGTCGCAGTTTGAAGAGGTGTCCAATAGACTGAATAGCACTGCGACAAAAGACGAGTTGGCTCAAGCAAAGTCTGAAATCGAACAAACGGCAAGAGAAATCTCCCTGTCTGTGAGCGAGAAGTCAATAGCAAGGCGCAATCTGCTTGTGGGAAGTGATTTCAGAAAACAAACCAATGACTTCATCATTTCTAATGATGCAAGAATTGAAATGAACAGTGGATATCAAGGTACAAACTGTATCAAAGTCATTGATGATACAGATGGAAAACCACACTATCTTGGTGTGTACTGGGATGGTTCACAAGGTGGTAAAAGCATCAAGATTGAAAAAGGTAAAAAATACACAATATCATGTTGGTATTTTACCAATGATACAAATGCTTTTTTTTGTCTTGAAGCAATCTATACAGATAAACAAACAAATGGTAAAAGATTGGGGCAAGTAACTTATGAGGCATCAAATTATTTTTCACCAAAATCTGACCAATGGCAATTGTTCACAACAGTGATTAATACAAAAGATGCAAAATCTGATTACATTGCATTCAATTTTTGGGAATTTTGCAATATCAATGCAGGCGGGATTGTAGCCTATATATCAAGACCAATGGTTGAAGCAGGTGCAGAATACAACGGTTGGACATTATCAGATAAAGATTATGATTATGTCGGTGCTAACTTGATTGATAATTCAAGAACCTTTGAACTTGGTGGTAATGTTATAAGAGTTGTTGGAACTAAGAAACTTGTTGGTGATGCTTATGAGTTATCTGCAACATTGGGTGACGATTATAATACCTTTTATGAGATAGACAATACAGCCTTCAAATTGAATACTGATTATACAATAAGTTTTGAGGTTAAGGGTGATGCAAAGTACATGGGTGTTTTTGTGTATTACAAGCCTACAAATACACCTTGGGCTTATTG
>NZ_JAIJHU010000129.1:0-1904 GCF_022723415.1 Barnesiella sp.
GTGGTGTGAGGTATTTACTGCCGGTTCTCTTGCCGTCGGCGGTGTAATAATTCACGATAGCCGACCCGTTGCGGAACTGCACGGTATCGGGCAAATTCAACATGTTGTATCGTATGGCGACAATATCCCGGTCGAGGTCAGCCGTCATATTTCCGTTGGAGTCCTTTATTACAAAATAAGACAATCGTCCGAATGTGAAATTCATATCGTTTGAACTTTCAGGAATATAATCTATACTATATTTGACAAGTCAAATGGAAGCAATCTTTTTATTTTTCAAAACGTAATTATACTTTATTGTTAGTATGAGTTATTTAGCTTTAACGTCATTATCGAGAAACATAATGGGAAAGATTGTCTCGACAGTTTCTCCTCGATGAGTTGCCGGGATAAATTTATATTGGCATATTATCTTGGCTACTTTTAATGCTTCCTCATCGATTACTGTGTCTCCCGAACTTTTTCTGATACCGATTAGTTTTGCAATACCATGTTTATCGATTAAGACATCAACTACTACTGGTATTTTCCCTTGCATAGGAGCCCTCTTTACTCGTTTAAAATTCGATGTTATAATTTGCCTTAAAGAATCGTTACCTAAAATAAATTGGGGCTCGGTCTCAACTTCGTATAATTGATATATTTCGTTTGTTGACGGTCGTGATATTTTAAAATACTTTTTTGCTAAGTTTTCTATATCTGCAATGTTTTCGCTTGGAGTAGTTTTGTATGTTCTCATTTTACAAAAAGAGCTGTCTTTATAAAAACTAACTTGCCAGACAGATGGATCATATTCCTTCATATTTGGGATATCTTGCCTTTTTTGTTTAACAAAATTATTCCCTGAATAAAAGATAGGAATCTTGTCTCCAAAAGCTTTGATAGAGTGTCCCATATATATTGTTCGTCCTACGAAATCGAAAGTCTCATATTTATAAGACTTACTATTGTTGCTAAATATCAATAAGGTGTAATATAGTGAATCTGTTGTAGAAATTAGTATTATTTCGTCCTTCCTTTTTTGGGCTTGGATATGTTCGGAGTCATTAAGATATATGGAGATTAATTCTTTTGTAAAATCTGTCAGTACGATATCTCTATTTCCTGAACAGGAAATAAACCAAGTAATGAATATGAAACTAATTATCTTTCTCATACTTTCAAAAATAGATTAAATAAAAAGGTAATTCTTATTTTTTTGAGGGGATTAAGTGTCTTATATATCATTTATTAGAAGAGAAAATATATTCCCATGGGATAGGTCCTATAATTTTGTTTTTATCATACATTATTAAACGCCCCTTTTGTGGCTGATATACATAGTGTTCAACTCTATATCCTTTGGAATTAGAGATAAGTGCTGCCGCATATTTATCACCATGATTGTCTTTTTTTCTAAACCCCGATGGATATGAATTGTTTGGATGATTGTGAACGATCGATGTTACAGTCGCTCCATTCATACTTAATCTTTTTGCTTGTTTACTTACTTTAATGGAGTGTTCTTGATGGTTAGTCATAACAAGGGAACCATTGTTTTGTGTATTTATTAACCCAAATTCAATTTTTGTATTATTAGCAAAGAATTTGAATAAATTTGCTCCGTCTGATTCATTATTAATAGAAAAACTTGTTTCCTGATTGAAAAACCATGCTTTTTTTGAATCGGTTATGACTCCATATTCGAAATTGATGGAATTATACTTCTTGTTCCCGTCTTCATCGACCGAGAAAGTCCGTTGATAATCACCGTTACTATCTTTTGCCACCATATAAAAGGCATCTTGGGTCTTGTTCTCGATACGATTTATAATTCTGCCATCGTAATCTATTTCCCAAATATCCCTCCCGTCCGGGTCTACATAATTCACCGGATTGTTATTACAATAGGCATAGGGCGAGAT
>NZ_JAIJHU010000060.1:0-16272 GCF_022723415.1 Barnesiella sp.
TTTATATATACAATAATTACTGTTTATTTATTCAAAAATAGAAGAAAATAAAGGTAATATATATGCATTATGATTACCTTTGCAAGCTCGAATAAAAAGAAAAATAATATGGACGAAAAAAGCAAAATACCCACTCCCGTTATTTCACTGATTCCATTGTTCGTTCTTGTCGCACTGTTGGCTATGGTTATCCCTATCTTCAGTGGAGATGCACTTTTAGGAGGAAGCCAAGTATCGCTTCTGATCGCTTCGTCCGTATGTGTAGGCATAGCCATGATAAAATACAATTATAAATGGAGTTCCCTCGAAGAAGGCATGGCTAAAAACATAAAGAAAGTGACACCGGCCATCATCATCTTACTACTCATCGGAGCCATTTCCGGCACATGGATGCTCAGTGGCATAGTTCCCACGCTCATATATTACGGGTTACACACGCTCACACCCCAGATATTCTTGGCATCTTGCTGTCTCATCTGCGCCATCGTTTCCGTCATTACCGGGAGCTCTTGGACAACCATCGCCACCATCGGCGTCGCCTTGCTCGGGATAGGAAAGGCACAAGGATTCGAAGCTGGGTGGATTGCCGGCGCTATCATTTCGGGGGCTTATTTCGGTGATAAAATCTCTCCGCTCTCCGATACGACGGTGCTCGCTTCGTCCACCACCGGGACGAAACTTTTCACTCACATACGCTATATGCTCGTCACGACAGTACCCTCGATAATCATTACGCTGATAATTTTTACGATTGCCGGATTCTTAAAGGGAAATGTCGCTCACGAACAAACAGCCCTGTTTGCCGATACATTAGCGCAAAAATTCAATTTATCGCCCTGGCTTCTCCTCGTTCCTGTCATTACAGGAATCCTTATACTCATAAAACTTCCCACCATTATCACACTGTTTATATCCTCGGTCATTGCAGGAATATGCATACTCATCTTCCAACCTCATATTCTCCTGCAAATCGCACAAGGTGAAACCCTAGACTTCACTACCGGATTCAAAGCCTTGATGACTTCCGTATTCGGTAGCACCTCTTTATCGACCGGACAACCCGAAATCGATGCGCTCGTCGCCACCCGGGGAATGCGAGGCATGATGGATACCATTTGGCTCATTATATGCGCCATGTGTTTCGGAGGTGTCATGTCGGCAAGCGGTATGATCCGTAGCATTACCGACGTTTTCGTCCGTTTCGTCCGTAAACCAAAAAGTGCCGTATGCTCCACCGTCGCCTCCGGACTTTTTTTCAACACTTGTACGGCCGACCAATACCTGTCCATCATACTGACCGGAAACCTCTTCAAAGAACTATATAAGAATAGAGGATTGGAAAGCCGGCTCCTCAGCCGTACCGTGGAAGATTCGGTCACTGTAACATCGGTATTGATTCCGTGGAACTCTTGCGGAATGACACAAGCGACCGTTCTCGGAGTAAGCACTCTCACTTATCTGCCTTATTGCTTTTTCAATCTGCTAAGCCCGTTAATGTCTATGATCATCGCCTTTACCGGATTCAAAATTAAACAAACCTTTTCGTCCGAACTATCCGGAAATAATTCGGAACCGATAAAACAAGCGGCATAAAAGCTGTTTCGATTTTTATGGATATTGAAAAAACGAAACAGGTTACTCAGACCCTGCTACTTTTCCGATTCAGGAAGTTGTGTCGTACTTAAAATAGTATCGGCCTTCTCCACGTCTTCGGCAAAGACATTCAGCCTGATGGCTCCCACTTCCGAATTTGTCAAAGGCAAGACACTCGAAAATATCTCGTTGGACAAAAAACATGGAACTCCGTTTGTCTCCAATACATCTTTTACGATATTCGCTTCGACCGGAGAATCGAATGTACGATATAATACGATCTCTTTTTCCATAGGGCTCCAATTTTTAGTGACTTTTGTCAAAGATAGCGAAAGGTGAGCGCAGAGACAAACGGAAATTTCATTTCCGATCTGGCTATGCCGAACCGCATCCCATCTTGGACTTGTTTCAAAGATAACAATTTTTCTGTAAAATAGGTCGAAGGCAGTTTTAATTTTTTCCCTCCAACGAAGAAAAGAGCAAGTTTACGGCCTCTGTATAATCTTTTACATTCCGGGACTTTGATAAACGCTTTCTCAATCGCTTCTCCATATCTGGTAAAAGATATTCCCAAAACGACATCATACGAGTCAACAACTGATGTTCTCCTTGCAATAGAGTTTTATAATCGGTAAAAACACGCTCGTGCAACGAAGCCACCCTGCAATAAAAGTTCTCACTCGAAAAATTTTCATTTCCATATTCCTCTGCCAGCCACGGTTTCGCCAATAATCCTCTGCCGACCATAAGCCCCGACAGCCGGGGAAACTCCCGCTCCACGGCAACCATCTCCTCTACCGTGGTCAAGTCCCCGTTATAAACCAACGGAATAGGACAAGCATCGTAAAACCGACCGAAAGATTCCATATCCACACAACCCTTGTACTGCTGTTTCCCCAGTCGGGCATGAAGCGTGATTTGCCGCAAAGGCAAACTTTCAAGCAGAGGTAATAGCCTCAATGCCTCCGAAGGCTCCTCCCACCCCAATCTCATCTTCACCGAAAATTCCAAAGAGTCATACGATTCCAAAGGCCGCAACAATCGCTCTACCTCGTCAGGGAACGGCAATATACCCGACCCCTTATGACGATAAGCCAATATCGGGAAAGGACACCCTAAATTTATATCGACCCGAGTATAGCCAAGAGAAGCCATACAATCCACAATACGTCTCAGTTCATCGGACTCCGAGGCTATCGCCTGCGGAACGACCGGCACACCCCGGTTGTTTTCAAAGTCTATATCTCGTAAATCCTTCCGTCGGAAATCTCCCTTCTCGATTCTCACAAAAGGGGTATAATAAGCGGCGATGCCACCGAATAAAGCGGCATGTGCCTTACGATAAACCACATCGGTATAACCTTGCAATGGAGCAAAATACACAAGTAATGACATATGGCGAAAATAATACAAATTGAATACAAAAACAAATTCGGCGGACTGCCGAATAAAAATACCTCTTTTACCCCTCTTCCTCTGTGTCGCTTATAAAATCAGTGTAAGGGGCAAAAGCGGAATACATCTCAACCACCCCCATGTCCTGTGGCATTACAGGGCATTCACCCCTTCCTCACCCGTGGCACGAAGCAAAATATAGGAGAGACGGTACGTAGTAACGGAGAAGCCGAAACAACAATAGAACAAAGATGTCTCACTCCTCACCCTGCCGTGCCCCGCAACATTGCGGGGTGGCGCAACACAAAATATAGGGGGAGTGCCCATAGGACGGAGGGGTTAATAAACAGAGGGGATAGAAAAACTGCGACAGCAACAAACCGAGGGTATCACACTCTCCCCCTGTGTCGTGAAACGATATAGGGGGAGTGCCCATAGGGCGAGGGGGTTAAAACCTGCAATCAAAAAACTCTTATGTAATCTTCTCAACCCCTCCGTCAAAAAAAGGGGAGTGCCATAGTTGCACTCCCCTTCCCTATTTACAAGTTTATCGAATAAAAAATTCTACTATCGACCGAGAAATCGGCTCTTACTTCCGAATCAGTTTATGGCAAGAGCTGTCGCCGTCTTTCTCCAACTTCAAGATATAGACACCCGAAGCAAGTCCCGACAAACGAATTTCGGTCTCACCCGTTCCGGCGACTTTCGAGAACACACAAGCTCCCGTCATGTTGAACACGCGAACCGATGTACCTGCGGCAACACCGCTCACCACGCAACTTTCTGCAAACGGGTTAGGATAAATTCTCACCCGGTCGGCCTGTTCTTCTTCCACGCCCGAAACATAATTGGTCTTTACGGAGATCGTCACATCTTGACGCATGGTATGGAAATACACGCCTTCCTCGAACAAAGCGGTTATATCCTCTTCGTTCAACATGACGGAAACCAATTCGTAGCCGTCTTCGAGTACCGGTTCGGAAATCATCAGCATGGTTCCGTTCTTGATGTTCCCATCGGCCGGGACATCGGCCAAATCTCCACCGACATACACTTGTACATCTATGCTGCCACCCTCGATTTCATCGATAGTCAGTTTGAACATTTTATCGATTTCTTTGGCTTTTACAACAAGCATCACATCTTCTTTCATCGTCAGCGAATAGATACCATCTTTAAACTGATCCTTAATATCCGATCCGTTCAGCGACACATAAACCAATTCGTATCCTTCATCAAGTACCGGTTCATAAATTTTCAAGGTCGCATTTTCCGGTACTCTGCCACCGGCCGACACATCGGTCACTACCCCCTCATCTTCGAATTCCGCTTTTATCGTACCTCCCACGAAATCCTTAACCGTCAATCCATACGTTTTTTTTCGGATCGTCACGGTAACGTTCACATCGCCCTTCACCACATGGTTATACATTCCTGAGAAAAACTGCTCCGTTATATCTGTCCCGTTCATCAATACGGAACCTACTTCATACCCTTCTTCGACTGTCGGCCACCACAAGATAAGCGTTTGCCCATCCAAAATCTTACCGTCCGACGGTACATCGCTCAAATCTCCTTTATCAGAAATAGCCACCCGCATACTACCGTGCTCGAACGGTTCCACCGTCAGACGATAGGCTTTCTGGAAGGACGCCGTAATCGAAGTGTTTTTCTTCAATACGAACTTATACTCATTGTTCGCGAGTTGGCCGGTTACATTTTCATCGTTCACGACGAGAGAAAGCAAATCGCATCCGCTGTCCGGAATAACTTTCACCGTTATCTCCACATTCCCGTTCACACGAGTTCCCGTCGTCAACGGCTCTTCCGAACCCGCCGCATAAAGTTCTATGCGCCCGTTCAAGGAATAAGAGAAATCTACTTGGTAAAGAAGACCGAATTCCGCAGAAATCACAATATCCCCTTCGCCTTCGGGTATAACATACGTATATCCCGATCCCGATTTTTCGATTTCTTCCCCGTTCACCCGTACGGCAACCAACGGCAATTTGGTCGGATTATCAGAATAAGCATCGATGATAAGCGTAGTACCCACGTCTACTTGCTGCCCCGACTGCACATAACTCGGGAAAAAAGAACCCGCACGCCTATAAGCCACCTCCAAATGAGTACCGGGCTCTGCCGGAGCCTCGATAATCACTTTACGACTCGCCGCATTCAACTGCGCATCCTGTGCGCTCAAACTACAAAACAAAAAACAAAACAGTATAGATAAAAAAATCGAATAACTCTTTTTCATGATATATTAATATTAAAAATAATCGCAAAAAAAATAAATTTTCTACCGATTAAAAATTTGTTAAAAGGACCGAACCCTAAATGATAGGGCTCGGTCCGCTATTGAGATCACCCTCTTAAAAAGAAAGTGAGAGATTACATCATCGATTCAACACTTTGACCGTACGAACCACCTTGCCCTCTTTCATCACCTTCACCACATAAACGCCTTTGGCTCCGAGAGAGATGCTCATGTTTTGACCGGCTACGACAGCGGCATCTTTCTGTGCGACAAGCATTCCCGAGGCATTGTACACGCCCACTTGGTAGTCTCCGTCCTCGGCAAATTCTACAAAGAGAATACCCTCTACGGTATACGTGCGCAACTCACCGGCCATGCTCTCTTCTACACCGTCTACATCGCCTACTTTGAATACAGGATAGCTCTTGGTATCGGCCCCGAGCGTATTTTCAAGAGTCAGAGTAACCGTATAATCGCCCGGTTTGCTATAAGTCAGTTTCGTGGAACCTTCGAGGTCGGTACCGGTCGATTCGCTGAGGACACCGCGTTTGGCTGTCCAAGTCGGACGAGTCTCTACCTTGAAAGTGGATCCCGGCACAAACGGACAACCTGAGATATACAGAGGATTCTGAGCGACTTGACGACCGGCGCCTTCACTACCAAGAGCTTCCGTCTTGAACGAACAGGCTTTAGCCCCTGCAACCGAACCTTTGGCTGCAAAGTAGTGGTCTTCATCGGCATCGGTTTCGAAATCCCAGTAAGCCATCACTTCTTGGGGAAGGCTGTTGGCATCCAGACCGTTCTTCACGTTTTGCACTTGCTCGGGAGTCATGGCTCCGTTCCAAACCAACAGATCGTCGATAATACCATTATTGAAAACAGGTTCCGATCCACGGCCTCCGGCAAAACAGAACCAATCTGAAGTCGTGATAGAATAATTCACATTAGCCCATGTTTCGGTCGTACCCGAAGCTCCATCTAAAACCCACGTTGACTCTTGGAGCACACCGTTCAGATAAAATTTGGAGCGGAATTGCGACTGGTCGTTATACTCGAATGTCAATACCACGTGATTCCATGCATTGGGTGTTACGACTGCATTGGGGAACGTATATTTCAACTCGGGAGCGCCATTGTACGTAGCGGTCCGGAAGGTATAACTGTTAAGTTTACCCGTAGATGACAAGTCAGACCACATCCAGCCCCAGTTATTCACCGGCCATGCACTCGATGCGCGATTTTC
Source organism: Barnesiella sp. (assembly GCF_022723415.1). NCBI lineage: Bacteria > Pseudomonadati > Bacteroidota > Bacteroidia > Bacteroidales > Barnesiellaceae > Barnesiella > Barnesiella sp. Next base: position 6,492 of record NZ_JAIJHU010000060.1, read on the forward strand.
CACACTGAAGAAACAAGACCCTTCGGGTATCGAAGTGAAACGAACCCAAGCCGACACGGAGAACGTTTGACCGTCACCGATAGACAAATCGGACATTCTTCCGCCTACCCAGCCTTCATTGATCTCGATACCGCGCGAAGAAGCTCCATTGGCTTTCCTTCCGGTATAGCCCAACGTCAGCGCCTCGTCCACGTCGATCTTCACTTCATCTTCTGCCACAGCTTCCCCGCCGATAGTCAGCGATTGAATCTCGGGCAACGCACCCACGGCTTCGCTGGTAATCTGCACATAGTAACCATAAGTGGTCGTTTCGCCGTCGCAAATGACTTGCAGATCATAACCGCCTATTTCTTCAATACCTTCCGATACGGTAAATACAGTCGTATTACTTGCCTCTTTTACGACCTCACCGGTACTGTTGAGCAATTTCCAGTCGGCAGCGGCGTGACGGGGATCGACATACGAAATTTCAAAGCTCTCGCCCGGCTTGATGGTAGTTTTATTTATCTGTATATCGTCGGTAACCGTATATTCGCCCATACTCATATAATCGCTCCATGCGATCTCGGAATCGGACTTCATATCGACCGAAACGGCTGCGACACCGAAACGAATCTCCTGTTCGCCCTGCAAATCGGTAGGAACAGAGAAATACATACCGGCCCAAGAAGTAGTGATACCCATGAATTGAGGCTCACCACCTTTTTGTTGAGCATACAGTTTGAACATCGAAGCATTCACGTCGAGGTTATAAACCGGCTCACCCGGCAATTTGTCGTTATCCATGTTAAAGATCACCTTACCATCTACACCTTTGTAGTGAGATGCAAGAACTTTGGCGATCTTAATCTCGGGAGCCGCCGGTGTAGGCATAGCACCGCGGGTGATAGAAAATTCACCGAGGTATAAGTCGAGGTTCTTGGCATTTTCGAAATGGAGGGCAATCATAGCGATTTCCTTACCGGCCAACATAGCCAAAGCACCACTCACTTTAAACGTCTTTTCCACCCACACTTCATCGTCGGCCTCATCGGCGACAGTTAATACATTGAAACCGCTCTCGCGCAAAATCGTTTGCTCGTCGCCTTTGGCAGAAAGTGCCAAATTAACATCGGCCTGACCGCCTACCAATTTGTAACGAACCGTAATCACATCGCCTGCGGACAAAGCGAACTCGGTCTTGAACAAATGCAAATACTCATTGTCCACAGAACCGAAGAGGCGCAGACACGAACCGCCTACATAGGCATCGTCGTAAGTAAACTTGGCCTCCAAGCCATTTTCCACTACCTTGTCGGCCGTTTTACCCATGAAATCGGATGCAAACCACCAACGCCAAGTAGGCAAATAGTCCTGTACACCGATATTGTACCATTCGTTATCGTTCTGACGTTCGCCCATCCAGTTCAAGAAACGACCGTTACCCAAATTGAAATAAGAAATAAACGGTTCCTCGGAAAGATCCCATTTGAGCGAACTGCGTGCCGTCATGAAAGCCGACATACCGAACCACTTGTCATCGGGGTGATGGTTACCGCGATTGTAAACCTCGATTTTATCGATGGGATTGCGGTTACCGTTGGTAAAGAACTGCTCGATCAGATGTTGATAATATGTTTGCTTGGCTACATCTGTACTACCGTTATTGGCACGGTCGGCCCACAACATATTATAATCGTGAGCGCCCCACAGACCGATAGAGAGATTATAGTCTTTGAGAGTTTTCCACGTAGAAGGATCACCGCCCTGCATGTTGAAGCCGGCATAAAGATCGAGCGAACTGCGACCGGGGGCATAGGTATCTACAGTAGATTGGGTCAACCCTCCCAATACTCCATGCCAATTGTAATTGAGAAAAAGCGAGGTGCGGATATGCTCGCCATCGCCGAAGGTATCGTTGTTATGATTACCGAGACCACTATCGAAAGTAATCTGTCCATTATCGTTGGTTCCATCGTACCAGAAGTTCTCGACCACCGGGTTACCTTTTTCCGTAAGGTATTTGTGAACTGTCTCGTGCAATGCACGCAATCCCGACAAAATAAAAGAAGAACCTGTACTGAACTCCGAGTTATAGCCTAAACCGTCCACACCATGATAATGGAGGAATTTAGCCACTTTCTCTGCCTCTATGCCCACCAACGTGGAAAAACCAGAGGACCACTCTGAACTTATACCTCCCCAAGGAACGGAAGCCACACCCGAAACACCTACACCATTTTTATGGGCGACATCGGCGAATCCACCGGGGACCCACCCGTGTGGAGCCGTCCAGTCTCCGTAATGAGTAACGTATGACCAAGTACTGAAAGCCTCGGAATCGAACTTACCGTTAGGACGCGCATTGGTGTTACCATTGCTGGCATTTCCTACCGGAACCCAGAAAACGAGTTTTCTGTCGTTGGCCTCGGTGAGCGTCTCGTCGATCTGCGTGGCCGCATTGCGAAAACGTTCTTTGGGTTTCACACGGGAAACATAAAAATTCTCGTCCTCGAACAAATCTTCGCCGGGAACCCAACTACTAACATACTGACCGAGTTTCGGACTCTCCGGCCACGTCATGTAATCTTCTTTCAATTCTTGTGCTTGCGAAGAAAATGAAAGAACTAAAATTCCAGATAATAAAAATAGATTTTTTTTCATGGAAAATTTTTTTTGGTTAATAAAAATTTGAATTATTCTCAAAAAGTTTTTTCTATCTTCAAGTTCCGCGGACAGGAGGCGTTTTAGCGGCCTCCTATCCCGAAACGACTCTTTTTTTACAACACCACGGGAACACTATCGGCTTCGATAGAGAGAGTGCGACTTCCCACATTACCCGTAATCGAGAACGAAACGGTTGTCTCGTCGCCGCTGCCCGAGACATCCATGCTGCCCGTCACCTCGGCCCGAGCTCCGTCGATATCGACTACCGTACCGACAGGAATATCGTAATGTCCTGCATAACCGCCACCCTTATAGGCATCGGTCAACGTAAGCATGATTTGCCCATAACCCGATGTGGGCGAAATGAACACTACCAAATCGCCGCCCTCGTCATAAACCACCGAGTTTTCTTTCACGGTGTTGGAGGCGTTCAATTCCAAATCGACAGGTAGAGCGATCACTTTCACCTCGACCCTCTCGGACGATACGCCAGCCACCTCGGCAATAACGTCTGCCTTACCGGCCTTAATACCCGTAATCGTCCCCTGTGTGTTATCGTCGCCGGTTTGCTCGGCAGTGAGCACATCGGTAGCAGATGAAGTCCAAGTCACGTCATAAGGATTCTCTCCTCCCGACAAAGTTTTGGCATCGATACCCCATCGCACAGTCTGTCCCTCGAAAAGAGTACGCGCATTACCTGATTTCCACAAAACAGACAAGATACCCTCGGTGACACTCACCGGAACCCTTTTTTCCTTGCCGTTGGCCGTAAGAACCAGCTCGGTCTCGCCCAATGCGAGTCCCCTCAGCTCTATGACATTACCGTTATATTCACCCACTTGAACTTTGGAAGGATCGACTGCCTTGACTACCGGCTTGTGATAAGCATAAGACGAAGCGGGAATCACTCCCGTCGTAAGTCTCAACACACTTCCCACAGGCATGGAAATCGGATCGTGGTCGACCGTAATTTCCTCCACCGGATAACGAGTCTTAAAGTCCTGCACACGAAACGTCGCTACGAACACCGTGTCGGGAGTAATACAATGGAATTCGGCTTCGCCTTCCTCCGAACCCGAGCGCAACGCAAGCACGGCATCGAATCCCTCTCCTTTCACATATTCCTCGGTCTTGCCCGTAATCAATACCCCATTACTCGAAACGACTTCCCAACGATAGGCATCGTAGCCCGCCTCGATATCCTCTTTGGCGCCCGACTGCACGTTCATGGCGATACGCACGGTATCTTCCGAATTGATGTCCATTTCGGCCTCGTACGTATAGGCAAAGTACATCGACAATACCTCCTTACTGGGACGGGTATTTATATAGGGCATATTTTCGAAACCTTTGCCATAGAAAGTAGCCAACAACTGGGGAGCCAACATGATATCGCAAGATGCCGACTTGACCGTGGAAGCATCACCGATGGAAAGGGTGACTTTTCCCTTCCCCGAGGCACGGGGAGCTGCATAGTGCACGGCTACGAGACCTCTCACGGTGTCGATCGTCATCACCGGATCGAAAGCGGTTAGCCCTTCGAGAGTAGGAACCGGATCATAATCATAAAGAAGTTCTTTGGGAGAAACAGAGAACAGCACCGAATCGTGGGCCGTATTGTAACTACGTTTCGAAGTCATTTCGGTGAAAGTGCTGTCGTTGGGAATACACATCACACCGTCGGGCAAATTGCGCGACACGGTAACGGTAGTAAGGGCATATTTGCCGTTCTCCAACATGGCTTTGAGCCGGGTCTCTTTTTCCTGACCGCCATCCAAAGCCACCACAGCGGTATCGCCCAGCAAGGCAGCAACCGTCTGGTCTTCTATCGACCAAGAGACAGGAGTCTCGATCACTTTCCCGCTCACATTGGTAACCGTCGCCGAAATCCTCACCGTATCGCCCAATTTCAAATTAATGTCCATGGGATCGATGGTAATATACACCTCGGTCGCACCGTCGAGCGTAGCTTCCTCCTCACATGCGGTGAACGAAGTCACACCGAGGAAGCTCGCCAAAAAGAATATAAAGCTATATCGTTTCATGTTTCAAATGTTTTATAGATTAAAAGTTTACCGGAATTACCAATGTAAATTCGTTATCGGGGCTTTGCTCGCCTCGGGTTTCGGTCTGTTTATCCCAGAAAACACGCGAAGCGCCGGTGTTGGGTTGCCCGAGAGCCTGTACGAGCGAAGCGATCTCCAACGTATTGTTGGCTGTCTCCTCGATGGGAATACGACGTAATTGCAACTCGGTGTCGACGCCTTGGTCTTTCATGTTGTTCACATCGACCGGGAAGATACGGGGATATCCCGTGCGGCGGAACGTGGTCCATGCCTCGGCGCTCATGGGGAAGTTGGCGATATATTTCTGAGTGATGATTTTTTCCAGCATCACCTCCTTCGAGTCGCTCGCATCCCATTTCACACCCACTTTCACACGACCGGCTATGTTGTTCTCGTTGTTATACGGATCGACATAATCGATATCCTTCGCCGCAGTCTGGGCAAGATATTCGTCGATGACGGTTCCGTCGGTGATCCCATTCTCTTGGAAACAAAGACGGATACCGGCCTCATACCAACTCTGAGCGTCACGGCCAAGCGCATTCCAGCCTCTCAAAGCAGCCTCGGCCAACAAGAAGATACTCTCGGTGCGTTTGAAGAAAGACTGATGCATATATTTGAATTCGCCCGACAAAGTCGAGAATGGGCCATAACCGCCTTTGTCCTTGCCTGTGGTATTGCTGTTACGCATGCTGATACCCGTACGTACTCCGTAAACATCGATGGGAGCCTGTATACCCGTAGACTTCTCTTTAATAGGATATGCATTGGTATCGAACCAGCGGGTAAGCAGCGGGTGATTGTAACGTTTGAGAATATTTTCAAACGAAGCACCCAAACGAATATCGTGCCACTCGTTACCGATACGCCACAAAGCACAAGCGTTTTGCTCCTGATAATAGGCTATATCCTTCGCATCAGTGTCGGTGAGGACACCGATTTCGTCGGTGACAGCTTGTTCAAATTTGGACTGAGCCGTACCCGGATTGATTTTCACCATGTTCATGGCCATACGCATTTTAATACAGTTGGCAAACTTCACCCACATGCGCCAATCTCCATTAGAGAGCGTCTTGATAGTCAAATCCTCGATCTTGGCGAACTCCTCGCGGGACGGCTGACGCTCTTTCAATATGCGTATAGCCTCGTCGAGATCGTCGAAAATCAAATTGTAAATATCCTCGCCCTTTTCATAGGTCAACGGCGGAGTACGTTTCAAATTACGCCAGTCGCTAAAAGGAGCCGCGCCATAGAAGTCGACGATTTCGTGGCCTTGATAGGCTTGGATAATCAACGCCACAGCACGCCATTCGGGTTTACCCAATTCGGTAGCGTGGTGAATGGCATTGTAAGACTGTGTGAAAATCTGGTTATCCATAGGGCCCCCCAAATAATCGTTGGGGAAAGTATAAAGCGTAGGCAACGGACCACCGAAAGCAAAAGTACTCTTGGTAGTCGTCCAGTATCCTGCATAGTTGTCAATACTGTTCGCCCTGTAATATTGATATTTGTGAGGCGCCCACGATCCGTTAGGTTCGTGCGAATAGTTGATCATGAACGGAATAGCTCCTTTCAGCTCCTTCTCGAGAACAGTAATATCGGTAGCTCCCGCCCCCTCTTCGTTATTGTTGTCCATCTCCTCCTGCTTACCGATCAACCACGGATACTCCTCCTGAAACTGGTCGCCGCAAGAAGTGAACAAACCTACTGAAAACACGGATTCGATAACGAGGAATCCGATCGAATATATTGTTTTTCTCATATTGATGACTATTTATATTAAATCGTTCTTCATTAGAAATTGAATTTCAATGTTAACGCAAAACTACGCGTCGTAGGCAAAGAATAACAGTCGATACCGGAGTAACCGTTGGCGGCCGATACCGAGATGTCGGGATCCACGGGAGAATCTTTATAGATAAAGAACGCATTCTTCACCGAGAACTGAGCGGTCATACCTTGATTCTTACCGAACAAATTGGGCATGTCGTAGCTCAACGAGATGTCACGCATGCGCAAACTGGTGGCATTATATACATGGTCTTCCATGGGAAGAGCACCGATGGTCGTATAGTAGTTCTCGACCGAAACTTTGTTCCCCGATCCGTCGGGTAGAGGTTTGAGAATATATTCCTTTCCGTTTTGCATAACCCGTTCTCCGTTCAAGCGGTCTTGTGCAGAACGTTCGGAAAGGCCGTACAGGTCGAGATCAGCCTCGGTCAATGACATCACCTTACCGCCGATACGGCCGTCTATCAAGAAATAGAGCGTGAAGTTTTTCCAAGTAAATGTATTGTTCCAACCGAGAGTGACAGGCGAAGTCATATTGCCCACTTTGGTCTCGTATTTACCGGAAGCCATCACGGGAACGGCATTCTCGTAATTACCGGCATCATTGATTTTGATATGGCCGTTTTCATCGCGGGCGAAAGAGTTGACATAAATATCGCCATAGCGTCCGCCTTCTACGTATTTAATCTTGAAAGCGTTGGGACCCATTTGCACTTCGTAGGGAGCACCGCTCTCGGTTTTGTAAGTTTCGAGGATACGGTTGTCATTCCATGCGATATTGAATCCAGTCTGCCATCTCCAATCCTTATTGATGTTCCAGCGATAAGATGCTTGGAATTCCAAACCATAGTTGCGTATCTTACCTGTGTTGACCGGCTTCGATTCGCCATTGGCAGTGGTGACATACAAAAACTGGTTACGTAACGTCGAATTGTAATAAGTAAGGTCGAAGTTGAATTTGTTTTCGAACATCCAAACGTCCAAACCGGTCTCGAACGAAGTGGTCGTCTCCGGTTGAGGATCATCGAACAAAGGAGGACGAGTACTGATCGTACCGTTGGAGAAATCGTAGCTCTGACGGGCGAACAAGGTGTTGGGAATGGGGTTACCTACCACCGACCAACTACCGCGCCATTTCAACTGATTGAGCCAATCCCGGCGAGGCAAAAACTTGTCGATGAGCACATTCACACCGGCCGAATAGTAATCGAACGATTTATATCCGCTCCCTTGCGTGAACTGTTGGAACGACTGTGCCCACTCCAAACGATAACTACCGTCGAGGTAAACTTTATCGAATAATCCGACTGAAGCCGTAGCGAAGAGTGCCGTGCTCCAATCCTTGTTATTCCAACTGTCCGAAGCCGATGTTGCACTTCCGTTAGGGTTGTTGGGACGGCTGTGTTTATTATTCTGAGGAACGAAAGCATTGGGCACACCGCAAGTATCTATCGCCGTAGTGATGCTCGTGTTACGATCGTAATGACGTGAAAAGCTGGTTCCCACAGCCACATTCACATCGATTTTATCATTGAAACGGTCGTTCCAAGTGAGCATGTGGTCATTATAAATGTCGCTCGAGCGAGAATCTCCATTGTAATATTTACCACCTACATAATCGAAGCCTACCCGGTTCATACCGGCATACTCCTCGTTCAGATTATTCTGAGTCACATAATCGACATTGAAACGCGTCTGATATTTAATATTTTGCCAAATCTTGGCATCCAAAGTAATATTTGCCAACAAACGGTCGCGCTTCAAATAATCGTTATACATGTTGGCCACCCAGTAGGGGTTGTTCAGATATTGGTCATACCAGTACCAAGTTTGAACCGGTTGTCCGATCAATTTGGGATTACCTTTCTCCGGATCGCTCACGATATTGTCGGCCACCGTACCGAGGTGTTTATAGTTATGCTTGAAATAACGCATATCGATATCGGCCGGAGTACGGTACAAAGCATAGAGAGCGCTCAATGCCTTACCCACAACAGGAGCGTTATCGGTCTTCTGATGTATCCAGTTAAGGCTCGTGTTGATATTGATACGCTTGTCGAACAACGAGAAAGATTCCTTGAACATCACGTTATTACGGGTAAACTTATTGTTCGGTATCAATCCCGTTTGATAGGTATTATTATAAGAAAAATAAGTTCGGAAGTTTTCCGTACCGCCACTCAACGTAACGCCGTTGGTCGTAGTCACGCCTTTGTTGAAAAAGTCTTTTACGGCATTGCGTGCAGAATTCATCAGATACGGGGCAGAAGCCACCTCGTCGGCCGAACGTGTACCGATCTTAGGACCCCACGCCGACCATTGGTCTCCGCCACTGATACCATAAATCTGTTGGGTACGAGGATACATGGCTATCGTCTCGATCGACGTGGTGCTCGACACATTCACCTTGACAGAACCCGAAGCACCCGATTTGGTCGTGATAACGATCACACCGTTATTGGCTGCGCTACCGTAAAGAGCTGCGGCATTCGGGCCTTTCAAAATCGTCATGTTATCGATATCTTCGGGGTTGATCGTCGACAAGAGGTCATCGCCGCTACGTCCGCCGCCGAGTATCATATTATCGGTCGCCTGCGTACCCATACCGTCTTGCATAGGTACACCGTCGACAACGATCAACGGCTGATTGGTTCCGAGAATAGAAGTGGAACCGCGAAGCACAATTTTAGAAGCTCCACCGCCCGCTCCCGAATTATTGGGAACGATAGTAAGACCAGCACTCTTTCCTTGCAGCGAGTTAATGAAGTTATTATCCTTGATACGGGTCACTTCCTCGTTCTTAATAGTCTGAGTAGCATAGGTAAGCGTTTTGGATTCCCGCGATATACCCATCGCCGTTACTACGACTTCTTGTAAAACCCGTGTCTCCTCATGCATAACGACATCGTATGAGGAAGCATTCGCCAACGACAAAGTCGCCTTTTGATACCCGACATAACTGAATTCGAGCACGGCATTATTATTCGGGACCTCTACCGAGTAAACACCGTCTATATTAGTAGAAGCTCCTATCGAAGTTCCCTTCACTAATACACTCACACCGATTAGTGGTTCTCCCGAAACATCGGAAACCACTCCTTTAATAGTACGCTTGCTTGGCTGGGTTACATTTGCAGTAACCTTTCCTGCCCCTTGATCTATTGCATTAGCAAAAAACGGAACAAAAAAAGACAAAGAAAACGCCAAAAGCCCAATTTTACACTTCTGATTTTTTTTCATGCTTTTAGATTTAACCATTTAATATTTAACATAAATAA
>NZ_JAIJHU010000130.1:0-1878 GCF_022723415.1 Barnesiella sp.
TTATCCTGCAAGTATCCTCTCTGTCAACAAGAACCGCTTCACAAAGCATTACTTTATTGGTGACAAACGAGTTGCTTCAAGGATAGGAACGGGTCTGTTCAATAACGTTTACGGACGTAACGGTTCATACGTAACGGCTGGTCAGCAGGACTATGCGGAGCGTATGAATCAGATACAGAAGCAGAAGGAGGCATACTATAAGCAGCAGGGCATCGCCCCTGGAGTACCTACAATGAATGGTGCGTACGGCGACCCGGAGAACACGGGTGTTGGCTATAATGCCGTCCTCTCAGAACTCGGCAACCATGATGTGCCACAGGGTTGGATTCAGACTCCACGCCCTAACACCACACCGAATACCAACCCCGGTCCACCTGTAAGCTGGAATGACCCGAGCAACCCTGATGACCCGCAGGTAGGATATGGCTACATCCCTAATGACACTACAAAAGAAGAGACCTTCTTCTATCACAGTGATCATTTAGGTAGTACGTCTTACATCACGGACGACCACGCCAACATCACCCAGTATGATGCTTACCTGCCATACGGTGAACTGTTGGTTGACGAGCACAGCAGCAGTGAAGAGCTACCATATAAGTTCAATGGTAAACAGTTCGATGATGAGACTGGCCTGTACTATTACGGTGCAAGGTACATGAACCCTGTTACCAGTCTGTGGTATGGGGTGGATCCGCTAGCAGAGAAATATGTCGCCACAGGTGGATATGTATATACCTTGGATAATCCTGTGAGATTAATAGATCCGAATGGTAATTGGTCCTGGCCATGGGAACGAGGATCACTCATTGAATACCGTGGTAATGGGGTGTTTGGAATAAGAATAGAAAATTTTAGCAAAACTATGCAATCCAATTTCAAAAGAGCTAATAATAATCCTGCTAATTGGAGACCAGGAGAACTTGGTATAAACACAGAAATCGGAAAAATTTCTGTTGACAATTAGGCACATAAAAGTTTCACCATAGGGCGTAAACCAGCTGGTATAGACCCAAAAGATGGGAATGTAAGAATCAGGAGACCAATTGCGAAATCTACTGGCCAAGAAGATAGAAGATTCCATAGTTTTGACCCTATGCCTGTAAGAGGATCAGCTAAGGCTGTTGGAGCGATTGCCATACTAGACTTTGCAAATTATGCGGTAGATACATATATGACACTTTCGACCTTTTGGGATAGTAATGCATTTGATGATCAAATGGCCTCTTTCAGAAAAGCAATAAGAACGGTAAATAGCCAAATGAATTCAATTCCCGATAATTACAGAAAGGACACTAATAAGATGGGCGCAATTCTAAATTATGTTTTTCAAGGAGAAAATACAACAAAAGATAAAAACATTGACAAAATAGGACAAAATATTTTATTAAAATCTGGGAGATATGATAGGACAAATAAGACTTACAAACCTTTTATTAAAAGGTAAAAAGCGTGCTTTCTTAACAGTGATTGTTATAATAGCAATCTTTTGTATTTTTACTATGATCAAAAAGCATACTCCTCTGTATGATAATTTGCAAGGTGTATGTAATATAGATTTTAGCAAATCGTATTTCTGTCGTCAAACGGATTTTCATCCTTTAGAAAACAATATTTTCATTACTAAACAAAAGATTAGTCTTCCTGTTATAGTAACAGCCAATGATGATGTAAAAGGAAATTATAAAGAATTAGATAGACTAGAAAAAGAGGCTAAAGGAATCTGGAAAATAATTAGTGTTAATCCAGATTCCATTCAAATAGAAGTATCTAAAAGTATTCTAAATGGTAAATATTCTGTGATTTTTAAAAAGAATCAAAAAGAAAATGAAAAGTTAAACTATTATATAATCTTAAAAAATGATTCTACATATATGG
>NZ_JAIJHU010000131.1:0-1857 GCF_022723415.1 Barnesiella sp.
CTTTTAACTGAACCCGGCTGCTTTTGCTGCTGGCAGCTAAAGTAACCTCTTACTTCCAGAGTTTGTGTAATCCTTCTCGCCGCGGACTCTTTGTCATAGTGGTAATTCCAGAGATCTCTTTAACCGGTAAAAATGTGGGAGACGAAGGTTTATGGTTAATGAATTACAAAATTTAATGTATAATCTATCTAATATGATGCCCATGCTGATCGTGGTTTTAGCTTTAGGGGATTTGGCTTTTCCTGAATACTTTGCGGTTTTTGAAGCGGTGACTATTCTTGGTGCGTTTGGCGTTATTTTTGCCTTTGGGATAGCATTTTGGTATAGTAGAAAACACTTGCAAAAAATCTCAGTAGAAATTAGCAATATCCGTTTGGTAAGTAATCGAATACAAGCGATAGCGAAGTTTCTTTTAGCAATATTATCTGTCATCGCTTCTTTGGGGCAGATGGAAAAAACATATTCTAGTCTCCTAAGCGTTTGCGGTGGAGTACTTATTACAGTGCTTTCTTTTGGTTTCTATTTTATGTCAAATAATTGCCATTTTTTATTGGTAATAATGGGATATAAGTTTTATAAGTTTAATTTGCCGGTTGGCGTATCTGACTGCATATTGATAACGAGGAAAGAAATCAGAAATCAAAAAGAAATATGCTCTGTAAGACATTTCTGCGGGTATTTATACATTGATGGAGATGATTGAATGTTTGAAAACTCATCTGTATTTATTTTAGGGAAAGATAATGCAGTGTATCTTTTGGAGATAGATGAAGGACTCAGGAATGAAATTCTTCAATTATTTTCTATTGCTAAAGTGCAAATGGTAGATAATAAGGAGAAAATTGAATTTGATGGTTCGTATATTCCAAACAGTGATGAGTGTTTGTATATATCGAATTACAAATTGGCTGATGAAATTTTAGACGCCATTCGTGTGCCTATTGGAACCGAATTTTTTAAGAAGTATAATGGATCTTTTCCTGAAATTAAAGCAATTTTTGTGGGCGAAAAAATAGAGAGGGATGACAAAGAGGTTTTTTCTTTGGCTTTTCAATTGTTCCGGAGAGATCAACGTTTAAAGAAAACAGGGATTAATTTGTTTTATCATGGTTCAACTTTTAAAAAGGAAAACGATTACGGATTCAATATTAGCAAATCTATAGAGTGCTATTTTGAAGGAGATTCGCTATATTTTAGTCTTTTTATTTTGCAAGGCAGATTTTTGATTTAAAGAGCTATTATAGAACGGCTACCAACAGGGAAGTTGATGAATTCCTTTCAAATGAACAATTATCCTTTGAAAGGAAAGAGGTTTTTGTAAATCAGGCGAACACTTGGGTGAGAAGGAGAATTGCAATTATAAATGATTCGAAAGTCTTGAAAAACTACACCGTAGAAACTATTGCGCGTATGGCAAAGGAAAAGCTCAACCAGGATTTTGAAATAAAAGAAGGTAAGTTGGTTATACCTTGCAATAAAGATAAAATGAAAGCAATACTGGGGTTTCTGGATGAGGAAGCGTATCAAGGACCTTTTACAAATACAGTGTATCTGGCTAATTCCAAAAGAAAAATGAAAACTCTAAATTAAGCAGATTTTATGATGCTACGTGATTAAACCATATAGCTTCATTCAGTAAAGCTCAAAATCAGACATAACCATGACACAACCATTTTCATTTAAAGGAGGTTTACGTATATGTTGAAAAAGATAGCATCATTTAAAAACTCAACTTTCCCACCTGAAAAAGCCGGCTAACACTCGATAAAATCAGGAAACTTTTTCGATTAAATAGGCTTCTTGACATGTAAAAGGCACCTGTTCTTTGGTATTATATAGAAGTGACCAAACCTCATA
>NZ_JAIJHU010000132.1:0-1812 GCF_022723415.1 Barnesiella sp.
GGGACATTATAACTTCCAGTTCAGAATACGGCCCGACATGTGGAAAAGAATCGCCAAGCTGAATATCCCGGTAGATTTTTATCTATACTACATAAGTACGCCTTATTTCGACGACTAAACCATTGGACTCATGGGAACACAGAAGATTGAAATCGGGGATATTTTTGAAGTCCCCACGGCAATAGGAAATGCATATATCCAATACATGGCCGAAGTAGACCAAACGACATTGATACGCTTGCTTCCGGGGGTATACCATGAACCTGTCGATTTGGAAAAATTAGTCCAACAGAAAGAACGATATATCTGTTTCGTTCCGTTGGGAATAGCTTTACGAAGAAAATACATTCGCAAAGTCGGCTTTTCCGAAGTCAAAAAGTTCAAAGTCCCTAAATATTTCAAAACAGTAGAAACGGTTTGCGGAGTGTTCAAAGGGTGGGTTATAGTCAATAACCATACTTTGGAGCGAAAACTAGTAAAAAAACCGACAAAAAAGCAACAGAAATATCCTCCTTATGGAATCTGGGGTATAGAATTTTTAATAGACCGTATTGAAAAAAATTGGAACCCGGAAACTTGGGAAGACGAATATACAGAACAAGAATCATAAACAGAAGATGAAAAAGGAGATAAAAGGAGAAAACGTTACAAATAAGAATCTTGTTACCATAAAAATAAAACAACGAAAAGAGCCCATCACTGGCCTTTACGTGAACCATGATAACAATTGGGTCGCTGTTTTGGAAAATACATATGACTATGTCCTCGATGGATATACATTCATCAATCGAGAGTGGATAGACCATTTTCATATCGAAACAGACAGAATAGCAGACTATATATTTTCCAACTCAAAATGGGAGCTCATAAATTCTACGCTTCTATTTCCTCCCGCTTTATTTGATAAAGATAAAGAGAAACTCGTTGAGATATGGCAACACAAAGCTCATAAATTTTGGCTTGGAGAAATAAAAAATATCAACGAACAATACATAACAATGAGGATTTTAGATAAACAAGCACAATGGATTGGATATAAAAAATTCCCTTTACAGAAGATTCGCTTTTTTCGAGTGAACACTCGTTATTCGTGCGCTTATCAAAAATATATAACGACAGACTCCACAAAAATCCCCCGATTGGAAATCTGGGAAATCAAGGTTAATAACCACAATGAAATATATAAAGGTGTGGTCATTCAAGAAAATGAAGAATGGATTATTCTTCACCAAAGTCAGAGAGATTTTAATTTCGACGGATATTTATTTATCAATAAAAATTTCATTAAACAAAAAAATATAGTTTCAACAGATAGAATTTCGGCAAAAATCCTTTCTCTAAACTATTCACCTATGTGGAAATATGAAGGAAAGGGTATAGATTGTACAAATACCATGCACATTTTCAGTACCTTCATGGAGAAAAAAGAAAACATAGCGATAGGATTGGAATCGGACGATTATATCCTTGTCGGGAAAATTTCCAAGATCAACCGTAAATCCATTGTTCTCAATAAAATAGATGAACAGACGAACTTTATACAATCACAAAGAATCCCTTTCTCCAAAATACGTCTTATCGAATATAAGAACAATTATCTCACCTCACTAAGTAAATATGAGAATCTTTTTGCCTCCATAGATTGATGATAAATTACTACGGAAAAAGCATTAAAATTACATGCTATTATTCCCATAACTCATAGAATAAAGGAAGATTAAAAGTAATGATTACATTCGACAATAAAAAAATTAGAATGGGATGCGATTTTTGGATCGATACCGAAGAAGATGCTCCCTCGGTCGTAACCCG
>NZ_JAIJHU010000133.1:0-1811 GCF_022723415.1 Barnesiella sp.
TATATAGTTCTCATATCGAAATGTTTTAATGTTGTTTTTTACTGAAGTTTTTACTAACCATAAAAGTTTTAACAAGACCTATCCTATTAAAAAATTACATATACTGCTCTGTACATTATACAACACCTTTTTGATAATACGCAAAGGAGAGAACGACTGTGTCAAATCCTTTTGCTTCACTTCATCCACCATTTTGCGATAGATGCATTCGTCATAATTGCGTGAGCAAATAAAAAACGGCGTCATTCCTCTAGCCTCCAGTCTTGGCAAGAGCATCTGGAGATAACGCACCACACCTCCTGCAAATTCTGCAATATGTAAAATTTTCATAATCGAGTTGATTATTTATAGAAATATCTATATGGTTAATAATTGTGTCTTTGTCTGTATTAACTAAAGGAAAAAGGGAAAACAAAGGTAATAAGTATTAACCCACCATCAGCGAATGCTAATGGAGGATATAGTTACAATTAAAATAAAATACTAATTTTATGAAACAAGATAAATTGTTGTTTCTAGTCTTCGAAGGGTAATTCTCCAAAGAATTGATAGTGAGGTATAGTTATGTCAATAAAGCTGAAAGACAAATTACCTTCAGCATTCTTTATCATATCATAAACTTTCTTACATTCCACATCTGCAGTACCATAGAAATTGATATCAGACTCTACATCTGCCTGTGCGAACATTTTAGTGTCATTAGGGACAACAGCCCTAGGAGTAATGGTAGCACCACGCCTTTTCTTTTCCGCATAAACCTCAGCTATCATCTTGCCTGCTCTCCGAGCATGATCGAAGTTAAAAGGAACTATGAGCATATTTTTGAGAGGAAGTTCATTCACTTCCCCTCTCACACAATATTCAGCAATAGCTATTGTACTAATCTTGATGATGAAATCATGCTCTAGAAAATATCTAAAATATCCTAAGGCATTATGATGTAAAGGATCTTCCTCATTTAATAGCCGAATAAAGAAGCTTGTATCCAAAAGTACGCAATTCTGTTCCATTAGGCAATTCCTCCCCTTACATCATTCAACCATTCGTCAGCATTGATACCCCTCCATTTAGGAGTGGCCTTATGAATCAAGCCCATAAGATAATCTTCATCAAACTTCGGCTGATAATCCAACAACTCCACCAAAGATAAAGTAGATTTATCTATGTCGCCCGTAAGAATATTCTTCTTGGCACGAACACGCACACCAAACTTCTTATAAAGAGGATTCCCCTGATAACCTGCCAAATATTCCTTATCTGTACGAATGGTCAAAGAACCAGCCTCCTTAGTATCCAAATGAATGTTAGCCTTATCCTTACCACCTGCATCAGTTAAAGTTCCATAATAATAGCACTCTATATCCACCATGATATTCTCACGACGAACATAATGAGTAGTAGGAGTTATTTTAAAAATGCGATGTGGCTTGTCGGAAGTCCCAATTTCTATATTATAATTATGGCGCAAGGCAAAAGACTGTAGGTTTTCTATAGCTTGCGCACTTACCACCTCCAACTTATCAATATACCCATTTTCCTCTTCTATTACACCTAACATAGAAGAGACCAAGAGTACATTTTGCATGGAAGTTCTAAAGATATTTAAGACAGAACCTGCCTGCATTTCATAGGAAATCGTCGGGCGGTCCTTTCGTTTTTTCTTGTCTGGATACAACAAATTCTCCACTTCATCGAGCAGAAAACGAATTTGCCCGATGTCAAAATTGGCAGGAGAAAGTGGCTCATCCCCATTCTTGCCAATAATTCTTAGTGAAATTTCATTCTTATCCATCATGGTGCAAATATAATAT
>NZ_JAIJHU010000134.1:0-1786 GCF_022723415.1 Barnesiella sp.
TCGTAACTTTGCACCTGATATCATAAACTGGCATATATCATAACGCCAGAATTGGTTCTACATATAAAAATATAACATAAAAACCAGAAGAATTCAAAAGAAAAAATGAAGAAAATATTTTTGTTTTGTATCGCGCTCGGTGCATTCTCTGCTGTTCAAGCACAGGAGATGCTCACGTTGAGTCAGTGTCTGCAGATGGCTGTAGATAACAACCTTTCACTGCAGAAAAGCCGTAATGAGATAGCAAAGGGTAAGTATTCTATCAGTGAAAATCAGGCTAAGTTGCTCCCACAAATCAATGCGGTAGCCCAACTTAATGACAATTTTACTCCGCCCGTATCGGTTACAGATGGTTCGGCATACGGAAAGCCTTACAATGTGACTAAGACCTTGCAGTATAATGCTTCGGCAGGGCTTCAACTCCAGATGCCTCTCTATAATCAGATGGTATATACGGCCATAGATATAGCTAAGATTGCGGACCAGCTCAACAAACTCTCATATGAAAAGGCACGTGAGGATCTTATTATACAGACAGCTAAAATGTATTATATGGCACAGAACACTTCAGAACAGATACGTCTCGTGAACGACAATATCAGACGACTGGAAGAACTTCGTGACATCACGCAGGCTTTCTACGACAACCAGATGAGTCTTGAAGTGGATCTGAAGAGAGTGAATCTCAATATAGAAAACTTGACCGTGCAGCGCGATAATGCTGCTGCCATGCTCGAACAACAGTACACCATGCTCAAGTATGTTATTGATTATCCTGCTGATAAGAATATCAAGGTGACTGATGTGAATCCTAATCAGATAGAAACCGTGAAAGCGGATGGTCTGAATGTCAATCTCTACGAACTGCAACTTCTGCAGCAGAAAAAGGAACTGACTCAAAAACAGATCAAACTGGCAAAGGATGGTTATCTGCCATCGGTCAGTCTGACTGGTAGTTTGATGTACTCTGCTTTCACCGATAAAATAGAGCATTGGATTCACTCGGGCGATTCTAACCACTGGTATGGTTCCAACGGTCTCGGCATCCAGTTGAGAGTGCCTGTATTTGACGGATTTGAAAAGCGCTCGAAAATCAGAAAGGCTAAAGTGGAGGCGGAGAGTGCCCGAATCGGTTATGAGGATGCACTCAAGGGTATGCAGGCCAATTATGTGAATGCTGTAAGTGAGGTAAACAACAGTCAGCGCAACTATAAGAAACAGTTGGATAATTACGTGCTTGCGCAGGATGTTTATAATGTGACTGCCGACCAGTATAAGGAGGGCGTAACATCTATGACTGCTGTGCTTCAGGACGAGATGCGCATGAGTGAGGCTATGAACAATTATCTGAATGCTTATTATCGCTACAAGGTGGCCAATCTGGCTCTGCTTAAACTCACGGGACAATTGGAGAAGGTGAAGTAGGGAAACTTGTGATGGTGTATGATTAATGGTTATAAATAGACTGTAAATTGAGAGAATAAGGAAATATTTAATAAATAAGAAAACAACAAATAAAGATTATAAAGGAATAAAATATGGAACAGAACGAAAAAGAAACCATTGGAGTTAAGAATGAAGAAAATGTAGAATCTACTCCTCAAACAACTCAGGAATCACATGAGGAAACTGCCAAGAAACTGAAGAAGCAGAGAACTCGTCAGATTGTGGCCAGTCTCATCGGTATAGCAATCCTGGCTTTCGGACTTTGGAAAATCGTCTGTCTTTTCTTAGATTACAGTTCAAATGAAACGAGTAATGATGCTCAGATAGAACAGTATATCTC
>NZ_JAIJHU010000061.1:0-14982 GCF_022723415.1 Barnesiella sp.
CGATAGTGAAACAGAAATACCCCATAAAGCTACGGGGCACGGCAATGGAGGAGTTTAAAATATTCGAAGCGACACTTTTAAACCTCTTCCCCTGTGCCGCGCAGCGGTATAGGGGAAGTGCCCATCGGGCGAGGGGGTTAGTTCTACAAAAAAATCCTATGTGCTTCTTTTTTAACCCCTCTCTTCGTCGCTGCCGCTCCTCTGTCTCTCCCCTATATTGCTGCGCAATACAGGGGAGAAGGGGGGAATACTCACAAAGAACCGAAAAGATAAAAAGACCGTTCAAAGCAACACATTTAATCCTTTCCCTCTGTATCGCAACAATCGATATAGGAGGGAGTGCCCGTAGGGCGAAGGGGCTGAAACAAAACCTGCAAGAATCTCAATGACAAAATCCGGGCGAGCGTTGCTTTATACCTTGAAATAAATAATTACTCCGATAGCCGTAGATACGATGATGCGCTACGTGTCGACTCTACTGTCAAATCGTGGGTTCTTGCTGGCTTTATTATAGGATTATTGGTAGTTGTATTCTATGTATTTGTATTCTGTAATCCGTCTCAAAGAATGTCAAATTCGGACAAAATGATTCTGCAATTATGTCATTAAAGAGGTTGTATTGTCTTGGTTTTTATTTTTAGGTTATGGTAAAGTCTTATTATTATGTGATGGTATAATTTTTGTATATTATCAATATGTAATGAAAATGAGTATTAACATATAAAAATAAACCATTATGATTTCACAGAAATTACAAGAAGCCATTAACGTTCAGATTGCGGCTGAAATGTGGTCGTCGAATCTTTACTTATCGATGTCGTTTTATTTCAAAAAATTGGGATATGACGGATTTGCCAGTTGGATGAGAAAACAGTCTCAGGAAGAGTTGGAGCATGCTTACAACTTGGCCGATTATGTATCGAAGCGTGGCGGTGTGGCCAAAGTAGATAAGATAGATGTCGTTCCTCAGGAATGGGAGAGTGTGCTCGATGCTTTTGAAAATGTTTATAAACACGAGTGCCATGTATCTTCTCTTATCGACGAGTTGGTAAATGTTGCTTCTTCCGAAAAGGATAAGGCTTCGCAAGATTTTCTCTGGGGCTATGTGCGTGAGCAAGTAGAAGAAGAGGCTACGGCTTTGGGCATTGTCGAGAAGTTGAAACGTTGTAAAGACGAAGCCAGTATTTTGTATATGGACGAGAAACTGGGTGAGAGGTAATTGTCAAGGATTATTTCTTATAAGTGATTGAAAAAGGGACTTTGGAAGAATTGTTTTTTCCGAGGTCCTTTTTTTGTATATTCGGTATCGATTGGGTAAACTATTTGTACGATGAGAAAATTGCTTTGTCCGCAGTGTAAAGTGTCTTCGATGTATGTGAAGAACGGTAAGGGAGAGCGTAGAGCGGTGTATGTGACCGATGGAGGGGTAGTCGTTGCCCGCAAAGAGGGCGAGACTCTTGATGGTTTCGATCTTGAAACAGTTTATTGTATGGGTTGCTCTTGGAGCGGGTCCCCCAAACGTATGGTGAAAATGTGATTTATCCGATATGAATCGGTTGATGAGGGGCTGTTTTCAACCCCTCCGTCACTACGTGCCACCTCCCCTATATTTTGCGTTACAAAACACAGGGGAGGAGTTTTAAATGTCTCCGATAGTGAAACAGAAATACCCCATAAAGCTACGGGGCACGGCAATGGAGGAGTTTCAAATATTTGAAGCGCATTTTAGCCCTCTCCCCCTGTGTCGCGTAGCGGTATAGGGGGAGTGCCCATCGGGCGAGGGAGTTAAATGTCCAATATAAACCGGCTGATGAGATGCCGTTTTCAACCCCTCCGTTACTACGTGCCACCTCCTCTATATGGCTAACGCCACCCCCCGTAGCATTGGGGTGTCGAGTAACAATAGGGGGCGTGGTAGAGGAGAAAGAATTTATCAAGGTAGGGAGAGCGGGGGAATTTTGTTTTTGTCTCCGGCGACGGCTATGTAGAATTGTGAGGGGACGAGATATTTTTGTGCTGTCGATAGTAGATCGCCGGGTGACAGTTGCCGTATGGCTTCGTCTTGCTGCGCAAAATATTCGACAGGGAGATCGTTGGCTTTCAATGAAAGGTAGTAGTCCGCTATGGAAAAGGGGGAGTCGAGAGTACGAGCCATGTCTCCTCTCAGGTAGTTTTGTACGGTGATGAACTCGTCGGTCGGGACGGGCTCGTTTCTGAGTCGATCTATTTCGACGAAGACTTCGTCGATGAGCGGGCGGGTGAATTCGGTTCCGGTTTGGGTCGATATGGTTAAATAGCTTCCGTATCGCATGGCTGCGATAGAGGAGGATATGCCATAGGTATAGCCCTTTTCTTCCCGTATGTTGGACATGAGTCTGCTGCCGAAATATCCGCCGAGTATAGTGCAGAGTAGTTTCAGGGCGAAGAAATCGGGGTTTTCCCGGCCGATGACCGGCAGTCCCATTCGGATTCCGGATTGGAGGGCGTTTTCTTTGTGGGTGACTATTATCGGATTTTCGGCACGATGTATGGGGAAAGCGGGGATTATCGCAGAATCGACAGAGGGTACATTCCATGTGTGGACGAAGTGGAGTTCCAAATTATCGAGAAGTTTCCCGGTGATTTTTCCGGCGATGAAGATACGACATCTCCCGGGAGCGATGTGCTGCCGATGGTAGTCTCGGAGGTCTTCGGTTGTGATATGGTTTATATGGTCGGGGGTGACAGCCCGTCCGTAAGGGTGCTTGTCCCCGAAAATCATAGAGAGAAAAGTCTCGGAGGCGAGGACGTCTACTTTTTCTTTCTGAACGAGCAGTTGTTGGAGACGCCGTTCTTTGAGCCGGGTGAATTCTTTTTCCGGGAAATCGGGTCGTATAACGATGTCTGCCAGTAGAGATAGGCAGGTATCGAGATGCCGATTGAGCGTGTAGAGCGTGACATAGAGATAGTGACTCGATGCGGAGGTTTGCAGCCATGCTCCGTGGTAGTCGAATGATTCGGCTATCTCTTCCGAGCTTTTTCCAGCAGCGCCTTCTTTGAGCATCAATAAGGTGAGGGCGGCTGTGCCCGGTTTCTGTTCGGTATAGTAACCTCCTTCGAACATAAGGTCTATGCGGCACACGTCTTCGTCACCCCGATTACAGGCGATGACTTCGATGTCGTTCGATAAAGCATGGATGCCGGGTGCGGGCAGGGATAGGGGCGGAAATGTTCCGACAGGCGGTGTCGTTGTTCGGTCTAACGTCATAATTTTCAGAGTAGAGTGAGTGCTTTTTGTAAATCATCGGGGGTATCTATACCGATTGTTTCTTGTGTGGTGATGCCCACTTTAATCGTATAGCCGTTTTGCAGCCACCGGAGTTGTTCGAGCGATTCTGCGATTTCGAGCGACGACTGGGGTAGCTGGGTGATCTGGGACAATATGTCGGCTCTGTATCCATACATGCCGATGTGCTTGTAGTAAACGTGTTTATCGGGCCATTGTTCGGGGGATATATTTCTCATATAGGGAATTATCGAACGGCTGAAATAGAGTGCTTCGTTTTTGTCGTTGAGAATGACCTTCGGAGAGTTGGGATTGGCGAGGGCCTCGTAACCTTCGGTTACCTCGAAGGGGCGCACGAGGGTCGCTATCTGGGTTTGAGGCGAATCGAAGCAAGCGATGAGGCTCTCGATCTGTTCGGGTTTGATAAACGGTTCGTCTCCTTGAATGTTGATGATTACGTCTTCGTTTCCGCCCAGACGATTGTAGGCTTCGAAGCAACGATCTGTTCCACTACGGTGTTCGGCCGATGTCATGACAACGTTCCCGCCGAAAGATTCCACGGCGTTGAATATTCGGTCGTCGTCAGTGGCGACACATACATTGTCGAGGACTTTGCGGGCTTGTTCGTAGACTCGTTGAATCATATATTTTCCTTTCATGTCGGCCAGCGGTTTCCCGGGGAATCGGGTAGAGGCGTAGCGAGCCGGAATAATACCGATGAATTTCATATTGAATTTCTTATAA
Organism: Barnesiella sp.; assembly: GCF_022723415.1. Lineage (NCBI taxonomy): Bacteria > Pseudomonadati > Bacteroidota > Bacteroidia > Bacteroidales > Barnesiellaceae > Barnesiella > Barnesiella sp. The sequence goes on from NZ_JAIJHU010000061.1 coordinate 4,010, forward strand.
CGTTTTTTTATTTGATTTCGATCACATAGAGCTGCGCGTTTTCGTATTTGACGACTTTTATACCCGCTCCTTTTTCGATGTATCCGTGAAGGGCTACGGCATCGAACTGTCTGTCGCCGATGGTTATTTTCCCGGAGGGCCGGAGTATGGTTGCCGCGAGTCCTTCTTTTCCGATATATTCTTGTAATTCGGAGGGAACTCCGATGTATCCTTTTTCTGTGGCTTGATCTGCTTGAAGGGCTAAACGTCCGAGAGGGCCTTTACTGCCGATTTTTTGGAAAAACCAAAAGAGTAAAGCTACGGAAATAATGACTCCCGAGATGACAGTTATTATTCCTTTGCTGATGTCGGCGGCAGATACGAAGTCGAAATCGAAATTGACATTCCCGACTAATGCCAAAATGAGTGCTCCTAATATCAGAATGGAGCCCGAAATGCCGGCTATACCGAAGCCGGGAATAACGAGAAATTCGAAAATGAGCAGAATGATGCCGATGACGAAAAGCAGTATTTCCCAGTTCGCAGCTAATCCGTCGATGTAAAGCGGAGTGAAATAAAGTACGGCTGCGGTACAGGCAATGGCCGAGGGCAATCCTATGCCCGGTGTTTTCAGTTCCATGAAAATACCGCCGAATATGAGCGTTACCATGAGAGCCTGAAAGGCGGGGTGAGTGAGAAAACCGGCGATATCGTCGAAGAGCGAGGGTTTGAATTCTTGTAAAGTATAAGTCTCGTACCGGAGTTTTTGCGAAATGATCTCGTCGACGTTATCGACTATGCCTTCGCAATATTTTTGGGCGATGGCCTCGTTTGCCGTAAGGGTGAGTACTTTGCCCGAATCGCAAAGATTGGGGACGATTACTCTTTCGTCGACCATAGCTTCGGCTATGAGCGGATTGCGCCGCCAGTTTCCCGATTCGTCTTTTCCGTGTGACTCGGCCGTCGCCCGCATGGTCGCCCGCATGTATGACTGGTATTTGTCGGGCATGGCGGCTCCGGTTTCATTGACTACCGTAGCGGCTCCCATGCTTGCGCTGCTGCGCATATAGATACTGTCGCAGGCTATGGCGATGAGTGCTCCTGCCGATGCGGCATTGTTGTCGACGAAAGCATAGACGGGAATGGGTGCATTGAGTATGGCTGTTCTCATGGAATCGGCGTGAACGACAGTTCCCCCGTAGGTGTTCAGCCGTAGTATGACGGCTTTTGCATTTTGTTCTTGGGCTTGGTGTAAACCGGCTCTTAAATATCGCCAAGTCGTACTCCCGATTTCTTTGATTATATCTATTTGATAAACAGTGCTTTGTGAATTCGATACAAAATACTGGAAAAATAATATGAGAAAAAAGATATATTTGTGAAACTTTTTCATGAACCTATGTGTTTAATATTAAGAAGCACAATTAAAAAAGATAAGAAATATGTTACAAAGTAAATAAAAAATAATCAGAACAATATTATGGGATTGTATTTTGCGAAAACAGATTTTTTTTGAGCCCCTTTGAAATAGCTGAATGTTTCGAAGACGTTTAGGAGAATGTAGAAATTTCAGATTGTAGTAGTTAGTATGAGTAGATTTTCGATGCATTTTCGTAATACAAAGTAGTAGTATAAGTAGTAAACAAGAATTACAAAATCATCAAAATTTTCAATTATGAACTCTCTAAAATTTCAAGATAGATTGTTAGGTCTCCAAGACAATTTGCTAAACTTCGCTTATATGCTTACCGCAAACCGGGAAGAAGCGAAAGATTTGCTTCAAGATACGACTCTTAAAGCTCTCGACAACGAAGATAAATATATCGACAATGTCAATTTCAAAGGTTGGGTGTTTACCATCATGCGAAATATTTTTATCAATAATTATCGCAGGGTTGTACGGAACCAGACTATTATAGACCAGACAGAAGATCTGTATCACTTGAATTTGCCCCAAGACTCGGGATTCGCGTCGCCGGAAGGTTCTTTTACGGTGAAGGAGATTACAACGGCTATCAATAGTTTCAGCGAGGAGTATCGGATACCGTTTTCTATGCATGTGGCAGGGTATAAATATCACGAGATTGCCGAAAAAATGGATTTGCCTTTGGGCACGGTAAAAAGCCGAATCTTTTTTGCCCGTCAACGTTTGCAGGAGATGCTGAAAGATTATAAATAAAGTATAGCCGAATTGTTTTTAGGCTCATTCGAAGTGTTCCTCATAGAAAGCCCTCATAAATCATATAGGATTTATGAGGGCTTTGGATTTCCCGGTAAAGGTAGAATAGCCATACTTTTTTGTCTTTTTCTTTAACCCCTCCGTTCTTCGGACACCTCCCCTATATTTTGCGTTGCAAAAACACCCCGCCATGCTGCGGAACACGGCAAGGGAAGAGGGTGTTGGTGTTCAACATTTTGGCTTTACTGTTTATTTTCATTCCTTCTTTTTTCTACGGGTACTTTCCCTATCGGCAGGGAGAGGATTGAAATGTTATTTTTGATATTCTTTTCAACCCCCTCGCCCTGCGGGCACTCCCCCTATATTCCTTTCAGGAACACAGAGGGAGAGAGATATGCATCACTCTGTTCTCGTTATCGAAGGTATTAGCCCTTCTCCCCTGCCGTGTCCCGTAGCCTTACGGGAAGTTGCGTTAGCAATAGGGGAGACCCACAGAACTTTGTTCTGCGGAGAGGGGTTGAATGATTGTTTATTTGTGATTTACCTGAGTTTCTCTTCGAGAAGATCGGAGAGGATATGAATATTCTTTTCGTTATCGTACGCTTTCAGCAGCTGTATTCGTTCGGTGCGTTTGGCTTGGTCGAAAGGTTCGTTTAAGGCGGTTTCGACAGCGCGAGCCATAGCCTGAGGCGTATCGGCAATGAGGCAGGCTTTGTCCAAGCCTGTGCCGAATAGCATTTTGCTGTTTACGATACAGTGTCCTCCGTGAAAGAGGGCATTCAATAGTTTCAGTTTTAATCCCGTGGGTTGGAATGTGACGAGCAGGTTGGCTGCCGCTTTTTCGATAAGCTGGTTCATTTGTTCTTCCGAGGGGTTGGCGATGAGTTGTGCGCCGGGTGTCCGTTCGACCAGCCGAACGAGTGTTTCCGGGGGATTTTTTCCGGCGAATATCCATGATGTGCCTTGTGTGAGCGGGGCGACTTGCCGTAACAGGTATTCGGCGGCTTCGATGTTCTCTTCGACCGAAAGGTTTCCGTGATAAAGGATATAGTTCTCCTTCGGGCCGGCAGGGGCTACTTCGGCGTATGCGTGAAAGGCGGGAAGCAGCGACACCGGGATTTGCGGGTATCTCGACGAGAAATAACAGCGGTCGCTCTCGGAGATCGCTAAAATGGCATCGGCATGCAGGAGTATCTTTTCGTATTTTGCCAATTTGACAGCTTCGAGTTCGTAGTAGAGTTTTTTCCACCCTGATGTCTTGCGGGATAATTCTTTGTAATATTCGTGCTCGATGTTGTGCGTTCGGACTAATTTGATACGGTCTTTCAGCCGTTTGTCGGACAGAAAGGCGCAGCAATGCAGACCTTCGAACAGTATGGGGGCATTGTCGGAAAGCAGATCGTCGAGAAGTTTTGAACAATGGCGACTGGAAACTATATAAGGGATATGCGAAAGCTGGCGGATAACAGAACGGTGGCGCGGATAGTAAGAGACTCTGGCGGCTACTTCGTTCAGTTGTTCGGCTCTACTCCGGTCGTATTGGAATGTGTGTAGCCATGTCTCGTAGCCCATTTTTTTTAACGCTTTCAACTTATAGTAAATATCGATAACCCCTCCATAGTCCGGTGGAAAAGGGACTTGCAGAGAAACGACATGGAAACGTCGGGAGGGAGACAAACTCATGGGGAATTAGAATTTGTATCCGAGACCAATGGAAATATTAGCCTGATTGAAGTCGTTTATGAAAATATATTTTCCCTCTATATGTAGGTTTAGGTGGCGGGAAATGCTCATTTCGAATCCGGCTCCGGCGTTTATTCCGAATTTATTTCGGGTATTGGAGAGTTCCTTATCGTTTTGTAACGCATTTCCCCTCCAACTTTGAAACGCGATACCGGCTAAGGGATATACCGAGAATCGACCGGCGAAAGGAATGAGGTAATGAATGTTCCCGTTGATTTCCCATTCGTTGAGGTCGTGGTGCGAGAATGTGTAGTTGACCGACGGCACTACTCGCCAGTTTTTTGCAAAGGGGAGATGCATGAAAACTCCTGCTTGTACGTTTTCTGTATCGAACATGTATCCGGCTGATATGCCTAAGCACTTCGTATTGTAGTTTTGTGCTTGGACGGAGGTGGCGGAAAGCAGCCCCATGAATATAAAAAGTCCTATTATTTTTTTCATATCCAAAAGTTTGAGGGACAAATATACGGTATCTTTCTGTTAATATGTAGTCGATGAAGTTATTTTTAGGATAGTATGGCTTTAAATGTGAAAAATGTTTTTGATATAGTCCTTATTGTTAAGAAGATATTAGAAATTGTTTTCATTTTTGAAGAGAGGATTTTCGTACGGGAAATTTGAAATTACATGTATGCCTTTGGGCTTAAAATAGTTTAGATTGTCCAATCATAAGGTTAAAATAACTTGAATTTTAATGAGTTGTGGAGTAGGGTTTTTCTTGAATAAAAAAGGTTAATTAGTCAAAAACATGAGTTGATAGGTTTGTACATTCTTGGTAATTTTGTCTTGTTTTTAGGAGGTAAAATTATGAGAAATACGAATTCTAAAATATTTTTATTGATATTGTTGGGTTCATTGACGGCATTCGGTCCATTGGTGACCGATATGTATTTACCCAGTCTGCCGTCCATGACAGATTATTTCGGGACACAGGCTTCGATGGTTCAGTTAGGTCTGACGTCCAGTATGATAGGTTTAGCTTTGGGGCAACTTTTTTTCGGGCCTTTGAGCGATTGGTACGGCCGACGACCTCCGTTATTGGTCGCCATGTCATTGTTTATTGTATCGACCGTATGCTGTATATTCTCTGCCACCATAGAGGGTTTTATATTTTTTCGGTTAATACAAGGTATTGCAGGAGCAGGAGGAATCGTAGTCTCCCGATCTATCGCTACCGACCGATTTACTGGTAAGGAGCTGGCCAAAGCTATGGCGATTATAGGAGCTATCAATGGAATCGCACCTGTGGCATCTCCTGTATTGGGAGGATTCCTAACCGACTCTATCGGCTGGAAGGGTATTTTTATCGTACTGTTGATTCTCGGAGTTTTGTTACTGTTCTCCAATTTACATTTCAAGGAGTCTTTATCGGTGGATAATCGGAAACGAGGGAATCTGAAAAGCCTTGTATCGGGCTTTGGGATAGTATTGAAAAACCGTCGATATGTTTATTATGTATTGCAGATGGGTTTTGCAATGGGAGTATTGTTCGCCAATATTTCTTCTTCTCCGTTTATCGTTCAACAACATTATGGTTTTTCGGCTTTTGAGTTCAGCCTTTTTTTCGGAATCAATGCATTGGCTATCGGGTTGGCTGCCGGATTATCGGTAAAATTCAAGAATCCCGAACATGCGATGTTTTTAGGTAGTGTCGGTATGACAATGATGTCTGCGGTAGAGTTTGTAATCCTTAGTAACGAATATCATTTTGCTGTATATGAGGCTGTGCTGTTTGTGTTGCTTTTTTCTATGGGATTGACTTTTACGGCTTCTACGACTTTGGCCATGGATTGTGAGCGAGCCAATTCGGGAACGGCCTCAGCATTGTTCGGTGCAGCAGGTTTTGCTTTTGGAGGTATCGTTTCTCCGTTGGTGGGATTGGGTGATATTCTTTCTACTACGGGTCTGATATTTTTCGTTTGCTCGGTGTGTTCTCTTTGTTTTTCCGTTTTGGCTATGAACCAGACACATACGAACTTATGGGGGAGTTTCAAATGTAAGATGGGGCCTGTTACTAGGTTTGTCTTTTTAAGGCGAGAGAAATAAAAATAGGTAATAAAAGTAGAGATCGTAATTAACAGAAATGTATAAATCCCCCGCCTTGAAAAAGAGCGGGGGATTTTGTGTAGGACTATCTCTTTATTATTCAAAGAGATGAGTCGGGGTAGTTTAGCATTTTATTTTTTGATGACTTTCACGGCTTTACCATCGTTCACTTTTACAAAATACATACCGTCAGCAAGATCGGAAAGGTCGAGAGAAATAGTTGTCGTACCTACGTGGGCTTGTCTCATTACCAGAGAACCGGCTATATTATATATTTCGATCGTTTCGATTGTAGTTTGAGCAGATATCGTAATGATTCCCGTCGTGGGGTTGGGCGATATACGTGAAATGCTTACGGTGTTTTCTATGCCTGTATATATATTGTTCAATACCAATGATTTCTTTGCGGGTGTCACACAACTGTTGTCACTGGTAGGCATAGCCCATACGGCTAATCTCTCACCGGCATTGGATACCGCATATAAGTTCCCGGCATAGTCGAATTCGAAATCATTAACATAACCGCCCATTTCGGCAATTTCTTTTCGGAATTTTTCCGTGACAGAAGGTATTCCCTCTTTCATCTTGTAAGAGTACACGGCCACTCCGCCATTTACGCTAAGGGCTATAAGCTGTTCTTTGTCATTGACGGCGAGAGCTCCGTTTTGGGTCGACTCACCGATGATGTTGGGCTCGGCTGTATTAAATACGGCATCTTGGTATTGATCGCTGTAATAGAACATACATGGATTTGCGGGAGAGTTGCTTCCGCCACCTCTGTATTGTGCGGCCCAATATCCGGTAGAAACGGGAACGATACTGCTGTTGTCGTTGCCCACGTAACTACTGGCGGCTTTCGATTCGTTGGGCGCAGTTGTCCATGTATTCGATTCGCCGATGTTATAGACGTTGATAAATTTTTTCCAAGATGAACCCGAAGCCGTTTTATCTATGGCATAAAGTTGAGTTGTAGCACCTTCTCCTCGAATACCTACGGCTGTTATTTGGCCGCATACATATTTGCCTCCTATCATTAGGCTGCCATTCGAATTTGTAGCTCCTGTAAATATAGAAGAAATATCAAAGGTTTCGGGGTTCATCAGGTAAATACCTGCGTTGTTCGGGCTGGCGTCGCATAGGAATACTCGTCCATCTGATGCTACGGCTGCTTTTTTCGGACCCATACCGGTTTCTCCGCTCCAAGATATGGTTCCGCTATAAGCTGTGGAGCCTTGTTGAGTAATATCGCTTATGTCTGCACCGAGTACATACACACCCACTGTCGAGGTTTGGGCTTGTGAAGGATTTCCTGCACTTACTGTTCCGGCAGCAGTGTTCGTTATATAGATACGTCCGAAGTAGTCGCTTTCAGGTGATTTATCGATGGCGACACCGTATGGCGCATAGTACTGGTATAGAGGACTGTCGTCGGATATTTTCGTAAATTTCGTGACGTTTCCGGCGATGGCTTGAATACTCCAATTCAGCTTTTCGGCAGGAAGATCGGCTCTGGATATAGTAGTCTGATTCGCTCCTTTTGGTAGCGCTCCTAATGCAATCGTTTGAACAGCTTCGCCTGTTTCTGGATTATTCAATATCAAGTTTACAGATGTGGCATCCTCGTTTAAGTTGAAGTTGATAGTATATCCGTCTTCTGTTTCGTTATAGGATAAACCGTATGCAAATATACGGGCGGGAGATTCGGATTGCTCCATGCCTTTGGTCGTGTATTTTACGATTTTGTTTCCAGCCAACAGGTATATATCTATATCGGAATTATCTACGATTCCTACACTTGTCATTGGAGAAAGTCCCGTAGTGGAGATGAAAGATTCGGTATCTCCGATGTTTTGGGCTTGATCTATTCCATTCGTAATGTCATATAAACGAACTTTATAAGAATAATTTCCATCTCCTTGACTTTCACAAATGGGTGCGCTCATATAAATTTTATCGGCGTAACGGAAATAATTCGCTCCGTATGACTCTACCGGAATGTTATCCGAGAAATCGGCTAGCATGATTCCCTGATCGCTCATCCAGTCCATTAAAAATTCTCTTGGGGCCGTGAGTGTACCGTCTATGATCAATCTACTTTTTGCTAAGGGCGAGAGTGTGATATGGGCTTTTTCTCCGATTTGACTTTCGTCGAAGTCCGTATCGTTTTTCTGGAATCCGGCCACTTCTCCGTTTTTAATGTTCCAACATACATATCTGATACCGTATGCCGTATTCCAAGCGTTTCCGGCATGGGAGTCGAAATACAGTTGGAAATCGTCGATCGTGCCGCTTACAGCGATGGTGTTGGCTATATAGTTGGAGTTGTTATTTCCGGCGGCTGCGAGGCTGGCACTTGTATTCGTTTGTAATGTAGCGACGACAACCGGGGCTGAATCTTCTAACGAGGTCGTTTCACTTCCCTGCCATTTATATACGTAAAAGTCTCCGGTTTGATACGCATTGCCTTCTTTGCCGATGACCGTCGAGTTTGTCCCAATAAGCACGCCATCGATAGTAAAGGCGATATCGGATAGTATATAGGGTAATTCTTTCCCGTTATAACCTTCGGTTACAAGACCTTCGGTACTCATTTCTTTAATGAGTTCTCCGGTTGCTGGATTTAGAACCAAGAGTTTAGGAAGTTTATTTTCATCTACTGCCAATACATAATATTTGTTGTCTCGCAGTATTGCCCGACGTACGGTAAGTCCATTCAAGGCTTCGATGTCGGTAATTTCTGTTTCTTTGGTGAGATTGTAATATGCCGCTGCTGCAATATCTCCGTCTTGGTCGGGGTGTGGATAATCAAGCACTTCCTCTTCTATTTCTTCATCAGAGGGTTCTTCGTGTTCCAAATCGGTCAGCCTTTTATTAATGAATGCAGTTTCATTGACGATGACTTCGATTGGTTCGGTTTCTTTCCAGAATCCCTCGATGTCGAATACCAGATTGTAGTTTCCGGGAGTCAAATCGGTAAATACGAATAATCCATTATATTCTTTATCGGTTGTATATCGGCCTACTTCTTCACCGTTCTCGTTTTGAAGAATAACAGTTACGTTGTTCAAGGGAGCATAGGCATCGATCGAATTGATTTTGTATTTATAGAGGTCGTGTTCGAGAGTGTTATATTTATCTTTAACAGTTCCCATAATGCAGCCGGTAGTTTCGCTATCGTCGTTGAACCATGCACGTATGGCCCTAGCATATCGCATACCTTCTTGTTTGCAGTAGTCTTTGTTGAGAAGCCTTTGTCGTTCGGGTTGATAGGTGTGGAAACAGCCTTCACAAAGGAAGCCGTCACACCCGTGTTTCAAAACACCGAGATAACCGGTATATCCCATGCTGTTTGAGGACGAGCTACCATAGAAAGATATGTCGCCCCGGCTGTTGTTGTCGTTTTCGCCGGTATAATAGGATTTATAGGTAACTTCGTTCTTGTTGACATATGGCCATGCGGCACGAGCCATATCGCGGGCGTTTGTCAATCCGTTTCCCGATTCCGAATCGGTCCCTCGATAGAGAATCAGTGGATAATTCGTACTGCTCCCCTCAGTTGCAGCATTACTATGGATCGAAATGAAATAATCCATATTGTTGGCCTCTACATCTTGACAAATCACCGATAGGGTAACTAACTGTTGAGTTCCACTTTCTCCGGGCTGAGTCTCGATGTATTTGTCGTTTTCGGTTTTGTGTTCATCATCGGCCGATACAACACCGTTTACCGTGCGCGACATTCTCACATATCCGGCTCCGGCTTTTACGAGCTCTTCCCTTAGGGCCATTCCCTTTATCAAGTTCGTATTTGTTTCGAAGAATCCGAGGGTATCCATTTGAGCATAATTGATCGTTGCCATCGGCCGGTCGTTAGGCCCCCAACCGCCGTGCCCCGGATTAATATATATTCTGGCCTCGCTTAGATCGTTTGCACTTACCGAAAATGCTAACGTTATTCCTAAGCATATCGATAGAAGTTTGTTGAGTTTCATGGTGATTAATTATTTTGAGGTTGCTACATTCATTAAAAATATCTCTCCATTTTGTGTCGTATAGACGATTTTGGAAGCATCGTCGGATGCAGAAGGGTACATGCAGATTTTTGATTGATCTGTCAATGCCGTGCGATGAGTGCCTTGTGACGTAACGGCGAATATTTGGGAGTAAGTAACGATTTCCCCGTTATCATAATCTACCATGCCTACAACCCAATCGTTACCTAACCAGACCGGTGCACGCAATGTCCCCAAAGAAACCGGATTTGTTCCATCTATATTGCAGACGTATGCTTTCGCTTCGTCAATGACATAATAGAGAAGTTTTCCCCCATCGGGAGAAACCGATGGCCATAAATATCCTACATTCGTTCCGTTGGGAGAGAGTTGCTTTGTTTTTCCATCGATTGTAATGTAAAGCTGGCTGTTCTTAATACTTGGGATAGCCGGGAGGTTTTTCAGCTTTTTACCGGCAATCCGTTTAGAAATAAGTTTGCCATTATTTACAGCGAGAACCGTACCTCCTTTTACAGTCACACCTTCTAGATTTCGGGTAGGTTTTACTAGTTGTTCTGTTTTCCCGGTTTGTAGATTTACACTGTTTAATGATGAGTAGCGAAGTTTCCCTTTATATTCGCTCTTTCTATAAATTACGGTAGAGCCGTCTTCGGAAAATTGGGCATTAAACCCAGCACTTCGGTCATTGGTAATGGTCGTCAATTTCCCGGTTGCAAGATCAAATTTTTTCAGACCGCTCATGTCTTCGTTGGTTACTAGAACGCAATCCCCCTTCGGACTTATCTTCGGGAGAAATACTCCTTGCCCGTCGAGTGTAAGGGCTTTGGTACTGATTACCTCGATTCCTTGGGCAAAAATCAATTGACTCATAAAAACGAGTACTCCTAGAAATGTTTTTCTCATAATGATTAAAATTATATGGGTAAATAATGGATTATTAAGGATAATTCGAGTATATTTTGAGTCTTTGTGTTTATTTCAGGTTTTCAAATGTAGATATTTTTATTTTATAT
>NZ_JAIJHU010000062.1:0-14973 GCF_022723415.1 Barnesiella sp.
TGGAGTCCGAGATATGCAGTCAATAGCGGGCTATTGACAAAAATCAAGGGATTCAAGATGCAAGACAGGGGTTCAATATGGCCGGAACATACCTGCTTGAAATGATAATATTATTTCTCAATAAATTTAAAACAGCTTCTTAATTCTTCAAATAATATACCACCGAGGTCACGACCCGCACATGCTTCAAATAAGGAGTATTGGCATCCCTATCCTCGATAGAGAATTGTCCTTGATATGCCGATGATATTTTGCCCAATTTACTATCGGAGTCTTTGGCGAATTTTTCGGCGGCAACTCTCGCATTTTGAGTGGCTTCGGCAATCATTTCGGGTTTTAGTTCATTCAGCTTGGTAAACAAGAACTGGGTGTTATACTGATAATCCCCGGAAACGATAGCCACCCCCTTTTCCAACAAAGAGGCTTGTTTCACGATCAACTCTCGTACTTTCTCTACTTGATTCGAAGATACCGTTATTACCGAAGTAACATTATAGCGATACGGGACACTTTGGTTTCCATACCGTTCGGCCTGCATATCTACGATTCCGGGAGCCGCAATAGAAATTTCGGCATCGGATATCCCGTTAGCTTTCAGAAAATTTATCACGATTGTATTCTTGGTATTGATCGTACGGTAAATCGTGCCCAAATCATTCCCCAACTCCTTATATACCAAAGGCCAGATAACTTTATCGGCCGGAACCTCACGCTCCGACAAACCCTTTACCGAGACCGTACGCACTGCCTCCTTCGAACGAACGATACCTTGTTCGATTCGTTGCCCCAATAAAAACAAGCCTACTGCTATGATAATAGCCGGCACAATCCATTTGTTTTTCATAATCTTCCGTATTTTATTTCTTACAAAGAAAATGCATGCCAGACTCAAAAGCAAATTTTATTTGCAATTTTACCGAAGACATAGACTATTTTCGCATTTATTGTCAGTAACTGTTTCAAAGATAATTATTCGCCATATCCATCAGACTTTTTCTTGCTCCGATTTCTTTTTTCATCGAATCTTCGTATATTCGCTTTTCCAAATTCGTACTTATGGCGCAACACAACCAATTGGGAAAAACAGGAGAGGAACGAGCCGCAGAATATTTGATTTCCAAAGGATACATTATCCGAGACATAAATTGGCGGAGTGGAAAAATGGAATTGGACATCGTAGCCTATCGTGACAAAACGTTGGTTGTCGTAGAAGTCAAAACACGAAAAAACAACGAATTTCTACGCCCGGAAGAAGCCGTTACGCTCCGCAAGATAAAAAATATAATCCAAGCTACGGATGCCTATATTCGTATGTTCGATATACCTTTCGACATACGATTCGACCTCATTACCTTAGTCGGGGAAAATGAAGACTTCCAAATAGAACATATAGAAGATGCCTTTCTTCCTCCATTAAACTGTCGATAAACATGAACGTAGAATCTTTGCGTGAATTTTGTCTGTCACTACCGCAGGTAACCGAATGTTTCCCATTCGATGAATGGGTGTTGGTTTTCAAAATCGAAGGTAAAATGTTTCTCTTCTGTGATTTGTCGGCCGAAGAGAAACGAATTTCGCTCAAATGCGATCCCGAACTTGCCATAGAATTACGGGAACGATATCCCGAAATAGAACCGGGATACCACACGAATAAACGATTGTGGAATTCTATTTGGCTAAGGCCTTCCATCGACGATAAAGTCATTTGCGATTGTATCGTCCATGCTTATAGCGAAGTGCTAAAAAAACTACCCAGAATCAAACGCGAACCTTTATCGGAACTACTCGAAGTATGGAAACAAAAGAAATAAAATTCCAAAAAACTCACTTAAAGGAGATCGGCTCGACCAATACCTATCTCCAAGAATCGGACAAAGACAGACATCTCCCGGAAGGAACTATCATTTACTGCGACATACAACGATCCGGGCGCGGCCAGCGTGGGAATTCATGGGAATCTGAGCCTTACAAAAATTTAACATTCAGTCTTTTACTCAGACCAGAACATATCCCTGCCAACCGGCAATTCTTACTTTCTGAAATCGTATCGCTGGCAACTGTCGATGTTCTGAACCGATACGCCACTGGATTTTCTATCAAATGGCCGAACGACATCTATTGGCACGACAAAAAAATTGCCGGTATTCTCATCGAAAATGTACTGAGCGGGAGTACATTCTCACGGGCTATTATCGGAATGGGGCTGAACATCAATCAGAAAAATTTTTACAGCGATGCCCCCAACCCGGTTTCATTATATCAAATAACAGGTCGCACCTACAAGATAGAAAAAATATTAGACGAATTCACAGAGGCTTTCGGAAAGCGATATACAGACACATTTACAAACTCCTCCGACCGTATCCACAAAGAATATATAGCGACACTCTACCGAAACGACGGGGTATATCCGTTTTATAGTGACGGCAATATTTTCCACGCCTCTATTGCCGATGTCGAACTCGACGGTCATCTGCTTTTATCGACGGAATCGGGAGAGAAAAAACGCTTCGCTTTCAAAGAGGTTTCATTCTTGCTTTAAACGTTTCAAGAACGGACGAATAACCCCGCTGCTTTGAGGCAACTCATCGGAAAGTCCCGACAGCATGGAAAGTTGTTCCGAAAGATATTTATTGCTACGAACCCGTGCAGCAATCGTAAAATATTTTTTAGCACAAGCTATATCGTCGTCGATCACTTGCCTTTTTTCCTCTTTATATACGGAAGCAGAGATAGAAATACCGTTCGAATCTTCAAGATACTGTTGATCTATCGATTTCAGTTTTTCCTGTCCCTTTATAGCATAATAGCTTCCCAAAAACAAGTTTGCATCAAAATTAAGAGAGTCTATATCCAAAATAGTTTTCTGAACCTCGACCGCTGCGGTATCGTTTCCAAGCAACAACAAAGCATCGGCTTTGGCTTTCAAATAATTAATTTGCCCGGGCATCACCGACAACAATTCGTCAGCAACGGCAAGTATCTTTTCAGCATCATGCCGAAACACATAATACCCTAATAAATAATTATTCGTCACCCGAGTAAACCACGGCTGTTGTTCTTTCACCAACAAAAGTACCTGTTCATAAATGCCCGACTGTCCGATAGATCGCGACAACACGTCTATGCCGGTAAACAACGAGTCCAAAGATAGTCCTTGCATTTCCGAACGAACCACATATTGCATAATAGACGAAGAATCGTTCATCATGGCCGATGCGACAACCGCATCCACATACGTTTTCACCCTACCGGGACGGCGTTCCAACAATACGTCATACATAGCAACAGCCTCTTGCCACTCCCTATTGACAAAGTGATCATCAGCTTTTCTCAACACAGTACGATAAGGCATCTCGGCAAAAGCCGAAAAAGCGATACTACAAAAAAGGAAAAATCCTATTATCCGTCTTATATACATACATTTAATTGTCACCCATTATGAACAGACAAAAATAGCGAAAGGTGAGTGCAGAGACAAACGGAAATTTTATTTCCAATTTGACTATGCCGAACCGCATCCTATTTTCGTACTTACAAAGATAACAAATCAACTCTGTAATATAGGCAATACTGCCGACAAAAATAAAACAGATTCCCCGCGAAACTTGCAGCAATCCGGTAAATAGTCCCGATGAATCAATTAAACATAAACTTTGAACGAGCTTCATTCTAAAAATAAAATAAATTAATATTATATTTATAAATAACAACTTTATACATAGCATTATTCCCATATCTTTGTAACAGTAATTAAAACAGTCCATTAAGATAAAAAGGCTCGTCTTCCTGTACTGTTATTTTCAATCCGAGCCGAAAAATTCCATCATGAAAAAACTTTACTCAAAACTATTGACGTTAGTCACTATCGGTTTTTACAGCCTATCTGTCTGGGCACAAGATGCTCCTGTCATTCAGAATTACAGCGATTATACCGGAGACTCATTCGTAGCCAACTGGGACAAAGTATCGGGAGCAGACAAGTATTTCCTCAATGTCTACACGAATGGGACCAACGTCCAAAACGTAAATGAAACCTTTGGCAACATCAACCACTCCAATGGGAAAATAGACCTGCAATCGCCCAATTACCCGAATGGCTGGGAGATAAACGTGAGTGAAAACGGCAGTACCGATATGGTCGTCTACGAAGGTGTAAATAAAATTATCCTCGATGCAACAGACGACTACATAAGCACCGAACAAATTATCGGAACCGGCGTGGGGAAATATATCGTTAACGCCAACCTCATCAATGCAGAAAATATCACCCAAGAAAATTCAAGCTTATTCAAGATTGAAATATTCGACAAAGCGGGTATACTTCTTAGCACCGGAACAATCGAAACTTTACTTTTTGCCCAAATAACCGAATTCAATATTTTCGACGGCTTCGGATACACACAAGCAAACATCGGGCGCATAAAAATATCTATCGAAAAAGGTGACGGAAAAATTGGAGACCTCATGATAAACTCTATCTCTTACTCTTGTACCGAGCCTTCGTATATTCTGAAAGATCAAGCAACGGCCGAAAATTCTTATCCTGTAACCAACCTCGACCCAGAAAAGGAATATTACTACTACGTCGCTGCTTCGGTGGAAGGAAAAACGACAAACGCATCGAACATCATCAGAGTAAATGGATTCCTCACTCCCAAAGCCTTAGACGCAACCGGCACATCGGAAAACTCGTTCACGGCAAATTGGGAAAGACTGCCCAAAGCAAAAGGATACATCGTGCAAGCGTACCAATATCACACCGCAACACAAGACAGTGAGAAGAAAATACTCGACGATTCTTTCGAAAAATCGACAGAGGGTACTATGGACGATCCGATCTCTGTTACCGACCCGGACTTATACACCGCAGTTCCGGGTTGGAGCGGGAAAAACATACTGGCAGCCAACGGTATGCTCGGAGCCGACAACGGAAGATTTCCCGTAAGCCTCTCTTATTTATGGACTCCCACAATGAACCTGTCATCGAATAACGGTAAATACAAAATCCACATCAAAGCCCATGGGACAGCCGGAGATTATCTGTCGATTTATCGAATAGGCTATATGATAGACAGCAACGGAGACGGAGAACCCGATGCCCTTAACATACATAAAGTAACAGCTTTCGACGAAAACGGATACACCGAAGAAACTTGGGAAATGGAAGACGGTGCTGAAAACATGCAACTCTCCATCGAAGAAAACAAACTAAAAAGATTTTTCATCGACGAAATCACCATCATACAAGAAAGCAAGGCCGGAGAGGTTACGAGAATACCTCTCGTTCCGGTAACCATTTCGGACGGTTCTCAAACTTCTTATACTTTCACAGATCTCGAAACGAATGGAAACTACGGCTACGAAGTGACCGGTATGCGTTACAACGACTATGAGGAAGAAGAATATTCCGAAACGTCTAACCTTATTACCGTGCAGTTAATACATTCAGGAATAGAAAGTAGCACAACTCAAAACGTAAAAGTAATCGCTTCTGAAAACTCAATCAACATAGCTCTATCAGAAAGGGCACTCATACAAATATTTACTGCCAACGGACAACTTGTAAAAACCATAAATGGAACCTCGGGAGAAAATATCGTTTCTATCCCTGCTGCCAATATTTATATCGTAAAAGTCGGAAGCAAGATATTCAAAGTCATCGCCCGATAAATCATCGGAAATAGGAAATCACCTACACAATCGAGACCGGCAAGGTAGACTTACTTTGCCGGTCTCGGCTTTTCTCATAATCACTAATCGGATATTATTTTCTCTTCAAAGGCTACGTGAACCATAAAAATTGATTATTTTTGCATAAATGCGACTGTTTAATTAAAAGAACGAATCTGATTATGAATAACCAATACAAAAGGATTCTCCTGAAACTGAGCGGTGAATCGCTCATGGGCGAAAAGCAATATGGCATCGATGAAAAAAGAATAGCCGAATATGCCACACAGATTAAAGAAATCGCCGACATGGGCATAGAAATAGGTATCGTCATCGGCGGCGGAAACATATTTCGCGGATTGAGCGGAACTTCCAAAGGGGTAGACCGTGTAAAAGGAGACCAAATGGGCATGCTCGCGACTGTAATTAACAGTTTGGCATTAAGCTCCGCATTGGAAAAAATCGGACAAAAAGCCCAAGTCTTCACAGCAATCAATATGTTCCCCATCGGCGAATATTATAGTAAATGGAGAGCTATCGAGGCTATGCAAAACGGAACCGTAGCCATTATATCGGGAGGGACGGGAAACCCATTCTTCACGACCGATACAGGCTCGGCCCTAAGAGGTATCGAAATAGAAGCCGAAGTCATGCTGAAAGGGACACGTGTCGACGGTATTTACACGGCCGATCCAGAAAAAGATCCTACCGCAAAGAAATTCGACAAAATCAGCTACGACGAAATCTATACCCGTGGATTAAAGGTCATGGACCTCACGGCGACCACCCTCTGCAAAGAAAACCATCTGCCCATTATCGTATTCGACATGGATACGGTCGGAAACCTGAAAAAAGTATTGTCAGGAGAGAACATAGGGACTCTGGTATATTAAACCCGGTCTTATATGGCTATTCTTAAAAAAAAGAGTACATTTGTTCACGAAACTAATTATACAGAAAAATTTCAACCTTATTCATTATGGACGACGTAAAGACATACTTGAACTCTGCCGAAGAAAAAATGGCTATGGCCATCGAATTCTTAGATGAAGCATTAGCTCACATTCGGGCAGGTAAAGCCAACCCCCGAATTCTCGACGGCATACGGGTCGATTATTACGGAAGTTTGGTCCCGCTTTCCAATGTAGCTAATATTTCTGTCCCCGATGCACGTACCATCGTTATTACCCCCTGGGAAAAATCCATGTTCAAAGTGATCGAGAAAGCCATTTTGGATTCAGAATTAGGCATCACTCCCGAAAATAACGGCGAAATCATCAGACTATCAATTCCCCCGTTAACCGAGGAGAGACGCAAAGCACTCGTCAAACAGTCGAAACAAGAAGCCGAAAATGCCAAAGTGAGCGTGCGCAATGCCCGCCGGGATGCCATCGACGGACTGAAAAAGGCTCAAAAAGAGGGAATGCCCGAAGATGTTGCCAAAGACGGAGAAGCCTCGGCACAAAAACTTCACGACAAATACATGAAGAAAATCGACGATATGTTTGCCGAAAAAGAGAAAGAGATACTCACCGTATAAAACAAAAAATAAAATATATTCAAAAGGGCTTTCATTATCGGAAGGCCCTTTCTTTTTTCTCGATTCAAAAGTTTCTGCTGTTTCTAAGGTTCAGTAGAAAATCCGTGGGGTAAGCATGAATTTTAACGATAAATCTCTCGTCGGCATACACATTCCGGTCTCTTCGGAGAGAGGTTGGATTTTGGATCCCCTCTTCGCGTTGTAGGCACTTACCCTATTCTCTTGCGGAAGCATCGGAAGAGAAGGTGATGCACAATTCTGTCATCGTTACCGAGAGTATTAACACTTCTCCCCTGTGTTGCGGAGCAATATAGGGGAGACACCGAAGAAACAGCCGTTTCTGAGGAGAGGGGTTAAAAAAGATCACATAGGATTTTTCGATTGTGGAATTTACCCCCTCTCGCCCCACGGGCACTCCCCCAATATTTCTTCGGTAACACCCCGTAAGGTTACGGGACACGGCAGGGGGAGAGAGCCAAAATGCAGTTCAAAAAAAACAAATGCATTCGTTGTTATCCGACTCTCGTCTTTCATTATATTTGTAGAATATCGGAGGCGGTTCGGCATAGTCAAGCCAAAAATGTAATTTTCGCTTGCCTCTGCATTTCACTTTCACTATCTTTGAGTTGAAACTCGAAAATACTTTTGCTCGGCAGAATAAAATTAAAGCAAGCTTTGTTTTGCTCAGCTCTCGCTTATACGTATCTTTGTCACTACGAAGATAGGATGCGGTTCGACATAGCCAAATCGGAAATAAAATTTCCGTTTGTCTCTGCTCTCACCTTTTGCTATCTTTGTTCATTAAATTTCATTGCATGGAAGGTCTTGTCACAAAAAATACGGGAAGCTGGTATATCGTCCGCACAGAAAACGGAGATTCGATACGCTGTAAAATCAAAGGTAATTTCAGGTTAAAAGGAATACGCAGCACCAATCCCGTATCAGTGGGCGACCTTGTTGATATAGAGTTAAATCCCGACCAAACGGCTTTTATCACTCGCATACACGAACGGAAAAACTACATTATCCGCCGATCGTCCAATTTGTCGAAAGAGTCTCATATCATCGCCGCCAACATAGACCATGCCTTACTGATCGTAACGGTCAACACGCCTCCGACCTCGACCACTTTTATCGACCGTTTTCTTGCCACAGCCGAGGCGTATCGCATACCTGTATGCATCGTTATCAATAAGAGCGATACATTTACCGAAGAAGACCGGGAATATGCCGAAGCACTTCGCTACCTTTACACCTCTATCGGGTATGACTGCCATTGTGTATCAGCGATTACCGGTGAAGGATTCGATTTCATAGATTCATTTATCGCAAACAAAATTACCTTGTTATCGGGACACTCGGGCGTAGGAAAGTCCACGATTATCGACCGTATTCTACCGAATGCTCATGTAAAAATCGGAGCCGTATCCACTTCTCACCACAAAGGCATGCACACGACCACTTTTTCAGAGATGTACCCTTTGCCACAAGGTGGGTACATTATCGACACTCCGGGCATAAAGGGCTTCGGAACTATCGATTTCAATCCCAACGAAGTGGCACATTTCTTTCCCGAAATTTTTGAGATTTCCCAAAACTGCCGGTTTAACAATTGCACCCATCGACACGAACCCGGCTGTGCGGTATTAAAGGCGTTGGAGAACCACCAAATAAGCGAATCGAGGTATACGAGCTATTTGAGCATTATCGAAGATAGTTCGGAAGGAAAATATCGGGAAGCATTTTAAAAAAGATTGAAGCGAATCGGCGCAATGAGATACAAAGGCATCGGAATTTTATTTTTCATGATGGCAAATATCCTATCGACAAATGCAGAGGGAAAAGACTTGCTTGTACCATCGAAGACCGACACCGTTACCATCGATACGCTTTCGACAAAAAACAGGATTTCATTACCCCTACCCAACACACTCGTCAATAAACAAATCGACCGTCTCGTCGAATATGCCAGAAAATACATCGGGACACCTTACAGGCGAGGAAGCAAAGGCCCCAACCGATTTGACTGTTCGGGTTTCATGCAGTATATTTTCAACCATTTCTCCTATTCCCTCAATGCAAGTTCCGCTTCTCAATATTTACAAGGAATCTCTGTTAAAGACGAAGAAATCTGCCGGGGAGATTTGGTATTTTTCAAAGGTAGAAATTCTCGGCGGTCGAATGTAGGACATGTAGGCTTGGTTACGGAAGTATATCCCGACGGACGATTCAAATTTATTCACGCATCCACATCACAAGGGATACGGGAAGATTGGAACTTCTCTCCCTATTATGCTCAACGATATGTCGGAGCCCGACGCATTTATTTCGTTCAAATCGACAAACGACTGATTTTAGATGCCATTCTCGAATTGGAAGACATCGATGACAACACTCCTTTTACCGAAACGGAAAAGAGTATTACGCCGCAGGAATTTTCAACTTTTGTCCGGGCTGAATAGCATTTCCTTTCAAATTGTTCGCCCGTTTAATATCTTCGGCCGAAACCCCTTTATATTTTTGAGAAATCGTCCATAGGTTCTCGCCTTTACGAACCGTATGATATTGACCTTTTGCTGACGAAGCCGTAGACGAAGCCCCGCTTTTACTTGCCGTTGTCTTGCTGCAAACCGCCAAACGTTGCCCGATACGCAAATATGAATTTTTTCGCAAATTATTCCAAGAGCGCAAGTTACTTACCGACACTCCATATTTTTGAGCTATACCGGAAAGAGTCTCTCCTTTACGAACCTTATGATATACCGTTGTTCCGGGAGCCAACCCTGCCGGTTCAACGGCAAGCCGTCGTGCATACAGCTCCTGATTATGCGCAAAAATAGCATCCTGTGCCTCGATAAAAGCATAGATCTGTTGCGATGGCAAAATGAGCGCATAAGGCCGGATATTACCCGGTATAATGTCGCGACGATACTGAGGATTCAAACTTCGAATCTCCTCGATCGGAATCTGTAATACATCGGATATCTGCTGCAAATGGACTCGACGTGTCACTTGTACGGTATCCGTTAACAAAGGGCGCCGGGTAAGTACCGGACAGATATTGTGGTCGCCATAATAATTCATCACATAATTGACTGCGATAAAAGCCGGGACATAGCCTCTCGTTTCACGAGGCAAATAGGGATAAATTTCCCAATAATCGGTTTTACCTCCCGAACGGCGAATAGCTTTGCTTACATTTCCCGGGCCACAATTATACGATGCGATAGCCAGTGCCCAATCATGGTAAATACTATATAAATCTTTCAAATAACGGGCCGCCATCGCCGAAGATTTAATAGGATCCCGCCGTTCATCTACGAGGCTGTTCACCTCCAATCCCATACTCTTTCCTGTCTTGACCATGAACTGCCACAAACCGGCCGCTCCTACCCGAGAAGTAGCATCGGGACGCAAAGCAGACTCGATAATAGGCAGATATTTCAATTCCAAAGGCAAACCTTCCCGTTCAAGAGCTTCCTCGAAAATGGGCATATAATATGTACTCAATCCCAAAAGATTCTCAACAAGCGCTCTCCTTTTCTGTACATACATGTCTATATAACGGCGAACAACACTGTTATAAGGCATCTCGATAACAGTCGGCAGTTGTGATAATTTACGGATATAAACCGAATCGGGATAATCCACATTAACGCTATTCACCAAACAGGAATCATCTACAACTGCATATTGCTGCATATACCAGTCGGTCAAAAGATTATTCAAATCGGCCTCCATACTTTCGGGATACACGATAGCATTATCTATCGTATCCGACAAGGTAATCTCTATCGTGTCGGTATCTACGATTTCCTCGTCTGTCTCTATTTGGGAAAAACTATATAAAGATATTCCCAAGCCCATAAAAACAAGCCAAAATTTCTTCATAGCAAATAAGCATTAAAATGTAATCGCACATTGTAATCCGATCGATGGCAATACCGTACGTCCGGTAGGAATAATCGCCGGCTGCCACTTCATCGAAATATCGGGGCTGACATCAAAATGATACAACTGAGCATCGACATAAGCATCTATCATACAAACAGCATAAAGCCCTATCATACAAATAATACATAGGTCACGATTCTGTCTATAATAGTCTTTCCTCTGCTTCAATACACGGGTTAACCATTCCTTGTCTATATCTTCCTCGCGATACGACGACGAAAAAAAATCCATATAACTGTTCGTCCCCGGATCGCTGTCCATAATATCCAAATAGGCTCGTTGATAATCAGACAGCATACGGCTATTCCATGTCGTGGCATAAAAAAGCCCTACATATCCGCCCACAACGATAGGCAATTTCCAATACCTATGGTTATAAATTTGACCCAATCCGGGGAACAGAGCCGATAGCCATACGGCTCTCATTGGGTCAGGATTGAAATCGGAAGGTCTCCACGATTTACGTGAAGCCGCTTTCAATCCCAAAGAATCAGACGGAGCAAGCCCACCCAGAGAATCGGTAATCATCACCGGGACCGAATCTTGAAATAAAGCTCCGACACTATCTCCCGAAATAACCGAAATAGAATCGGGACGATTATATCTCGCATTCTCCATTTCCACCGTATCGGCAGAATTAACTTCTACCTCTACTAATCCCTGATATCCAATATTCGAATCGGCCTTGACTTCAAGAATAGACAATGGTAATAACGCAATTATAAAAATAATAATCACGGCACGTCTCAATCCCATGTCACCCGATATTCCCAAAATCTTATTTCAATTTATCGAACAAACCGATAATCCGTTCCAAATCTTCTTCGTTCTTAAATGGAATAGATATTTTCCCTTTCCCTTTTTCATCACAGGTAAACTGAACCTTAGCGTTGAAGAAATCGGACAAATGCGATTTCAGCACATTATACTCTTGTCGCATCATAACTTTCTTCTGTGCTTTCTTACGGGCTCGCTCTCCTCCGGCAGATAAAGTTTTAGCCAAGTCTTCGACACTACGCACACTCAATCCGTCGGACAATATACGCTCGTACAACTCCAACTGTAAAGCAGGGTCGGCAACAGACAACAACGCCCGAGCATGCCCCATATCGATACGTTTATCCCGCAATCCTATCTGTACCTCGGCCGGAAGTTTCAGCAAACGCAGATAGTTGGCTATCGTCGTCCTCTTCTTCCCGACCCGCTCACTCAGTTTTTCCTGTGTCAGTTGATACAATTCTATCAATTTCTGGAAGGCCAATGCAATCTCTATGGAGTTCAAGTCTTCCCGTTGAATGTTCTCGATAAGAGCCATCTCCATCAACGTTTCGTCCTCTACCGTTCTCACATAGGCGGGAATCGTTTCCAACCCGGCCATTTGTGCAGCTCTATATCGCCTCTCTCCGGCAATAATCTGATAATTTCCACCATCTACCTGCCGCAACGAAATAGGCTGTATAATACCCAATTCCCGAATAGAGCTTGCCAATTCTTCGAGAGCTTCCTGATCGAATTCCCGACGAGGTTGATCGGGATTAGGCACAATCTGGGATAATTCTATTTCATGAATAGAAGATGTGCCGCTGGTTACAATGTTATCCATCGAAATCAACGCATCCAAACCTCTACCCAATGCACTTCTTTTAGGAGTTGCCATAACTTATCGATTTTAGCCGCTTATCTATTTTTCATTATCAATTCTTTCGCCAGTTCCATGTGATTGACACTACCCCTCGACTCACAATCGTATAGCAAAGCCGGAAGCCCGTGACTCGGAGCCTCGCTCAAACGGATATTCCGTTGAATGACCGTATTAAATACCAAGTTCCCGAAATGCCCCTTCAACTCTTCATAAATCTGATTAGCCAAACGCAAACGAGAATCGTACATCGTTAACAAAAAGCCTTCGATTTCGAGCTGAGGATTCAATTTCGATTTTATGATCTTGATCGTGTTCAACAACTTGCTGATACCTTCCAAAGCGAAATACTCTGCCTGTACGGGAATAATAACAGAATCGGCCGCCGTAAGAGCATTGACCGTAATCAATCCCAACGATGGGGAACAGTCTATCAAAATATAATCATAATCGCCTCGCGCTTCGCTCAACACATGAGATAAAACCCGCTCACGATTTTTCAAATTCATCAATTCGAGTTCTGCTCCAACCAAATCGATATGAGAGGCGACCAAGCCCAATCCCTCCACACAAGTTTCAACAACCGATTCCTTGATCGAGGACTGCCCCACCAAACATTCATAAATGGACGACTTCACCTGTTGCGGATCCACTCCCAAACCAGACGAAGCATTTGCTTGGGGATCGGCATCAATGAGCAAAACCTTCTTATCCAGAACCGCCAACGAAGTGGCCAAATTTATAGAAGTCGTTGTCTTTCCGACTCCTCCTTTTTGATTTGCAATAGCGATAATTTTACCCATATTGTTATTTTTTCTTCACGAAGACAGTGTAGCCGGAAGCAAAACGAAATCCCATTTCTTGCGCCGAGATACCCTTTCTTCACGAGTTTCCCATCGCAAAGGAATATCTTTTAATTTGTATTTCATTCTCTCGGATGCCCAAAAATATCATAATTGTTGATAAGTGACCCTTTTTGTTGATAAATCAGCAGAATCACTTCTCCATTTTCTGCGTAAAGATACACTTTTTTTACAAGAATCCCATTAGGATAAAATCTGTCTTTTACCTATTTTATGACTCCATATTATCCGTTAAAACATAAAAAAAACGAGTATTATTCATTACCTTTGCATAAAGCAAAAATGAAGTGAGCCTCGGTATATCCGAGTGAACTTGTTTCGATTCACGTCTTACCCTATCTTTGTAATAGTCAAACATATTTTCTCTTTATATGAAAAAAATAACACGTTCTCATAAACCTCTCATTCTCATCACTAATGACGACGGCATACAAGCCAAAGGCATCCGCGAAGTCGCCGATTTTCTAAAACCCTTAGGAGATATTCTCATAGTCGCTCCTGATGCGCCCCGCTCGGGACAAAGCTCTGCAATTACCGTAACTTCTCCCCTTCGCATGAAAGTCGTCGAAGAGCGAAACGGGTTTCTCGCAATTCGCACCAACGGGACACCGGTCGACTGTATCAAGTTGTCGATGAACATTCTTTTAGACGAACGCCCCGACTTAATCGTATCGGGTATTAACCACGGCTCCAATTCGGGAGTAAGTGTCATCTATTCGGGAACAATGGGGGCTGTTTTTGAAGGAGCCTTATTACATATACCTTCTATCGGATTCTCCCTTTGCAATCACAAAGCCGATGCCGATTTTTCGCACTGTCGGGAACTCATTTTGGACGTATGCCAAAAAGCATTGACCCATAACCACTGGCCCCAAAACATAGGACTTAATATCAATATTCCCGATGTGCCCCAACTCAAAGGCTCGAAGATTTGTAGAGCTGCACAAGGTCACTGGACCGAAGAATATGATTGCCGGACAGATCCTCACGGACAGGAATATTACTGGCTAACCGGAAAATTTAAAAATGCCGAACCCGAAGCAACCGATACAGACGAGTATTGGTTGGAACGTGGATATGCGACGATTGTTCCCTGCACAACAGACAACTCCGTCCTCAATATCCTCCCCGAACTATCGTCGGTTCTCGGAATATAAAAAGACTATCCAACACGACAATACAGATAAAAAAAGGCGGGAAGCATTTCCCGCCTTTTTTATGAATACAAATTGAATACATATTCAATAATAGTTTAAATATCGCCCAGTATTGTAAAAAATATACAAAATTTATTCTACTATTTT